>JAEYOB010000168.1 GCA_023412175.1 Pseudomonadota bacterium
TCGCCCGCCGGCTTCGCCAGCGCGCCCTTGAGTACGAGATCGAGGATGGCGGCTTCCAACCGCTCCGGCGCCTTGTCCGCCATCATGATGGCGCCGCGCGCCATGCCGATGATGAGCAGCGGCGTCATCTCCGTGTCCATTGTTCGAAACCGTCCGGCCGCCCTGCCGGCCTCCAGCACCTCGCGCAGTGCAGCGGCGATGCGGCCGGTGCTGCGGCGGAAGATCTGCCGCGCCTGCTCGGCAAGGTGCGAGTGGTCGCCCCCCAGCACCTTCAGCGTCGGCAATTGCTCCACATAAGTGGTGAGCAACGCCCGCACTTTGCAGGCCAGCACCTCCTCCGGCAACGCGTTGGGCGGAGACGGAGTGTGCAGGCAGGCTTCGAGGCGTCCCAGCGCCTCGTCCAGGGCGTGCAGATACAGCTCTTCCTTGGATGGAAAGTAACGGTAAAGCGTGGCCTTCCCGACGCCGGCCCGCTTCGCCACGTCGTCCACCTGCACCTCGTGGTACGGGCGCCGCGCGAACAGCTCCGCCGCCGCCGCGAGGATCGCCTCGCGCCGGCGCAGACGCCAATCCGGGGTGGTGTCGAGAGGCATGAAAAATGAAACTCGCCGGTTCCAAAAACCGACGATATCGTTTCGTTAGCCCACGATCAAGTGATGTGTGGTCACGGCGCCCGCCGTCAATATTCCGCTGCTTCCCGCTCGGGATAGTGCGGTTCGAGCTGCCGGTAAGGCTGGTTCTCCGGCCTCAGGCGCGCACCGCTGGCGCGGATGTCCTGCCACAGCTCCTCAAGGTACGGCAGGCCATTGAACAGCGCTACCGCCGACAGCGTCGCGACGATGTAGCCCGTCGGCAGCGGGTCCTCCTTGAACCGCACCGACCAGTCGGCCGGCCGGTCGCCGAGCCCGACCATCGCCATCACCTCCGGCCAGTGCAGCACGGCGATAAACGACAATCCCATCAGTGGCAGCATCTCCAGGAAACTGTGGACGTGCTGTTCCAGCGGCGTGACGTTGCGGTGCTGCGTGGCGTAGCCGACGTCCCACAGCGCCGTCGCCTCGTGCAGCACGAAGGACGCCACCATCAGGGCCAGCACCGGCGAGGTGATCTCCAGGAACAGCGCCGCCAGGGTCGGCACCCCCATCTCGACCAGCATCGCGAGGTGCAGCAGCGACTCGTAACTGCCGGTGGTGTGCTCGATCTCCGTCACCCGGTGGCAGAGCCAGTCGGCGACGCCGGCGCTGATCCACAGCGGCACCACGAAGAACATCAGGAAGTCCCGCGTCACCTGCGCCACGTCCACGCTGCCGCCCGACGGGGCCGACCGATGGAGCGCCCCGGCCTCCTCGTCGAGGCGGTAGCGGGACAGATAGGCGCCGGCCGCCTCGGCCACCCGGCGCATGTCATCCCGGGCATACGCGCGCCTCTGCCGGCGCCGGAACAGCACCGCCGCTCCCACAGTCAGGGCAAACACCGACGCCGTCGTGAAGAGAAAGCTGCGCATTCCCATCCCTCGCAGAACTATCCGTTCGCGAAGGCCAACAGCACCCCGCCTGCCATGTTCCGGAAAGCGTCGGCACCGCCATTGACAAGCGGATCCCGCAATCTTATTGAATGAACATTCATTTTATAGAACACCATGCCCCACGCATCCTCCCCGACGACGCCCTCCCCAACGCCGACGCGGCGGACCCGCCGCAAGGAGGCGCGCCCCGCCGAGATGATCGAGGCTGCGCGCGACCTGTTCATTGAGCGCGGCTTCGCGGCCACCAAGTTGGAGGACGTCGCCCGCCGGGCCGGCGTCTCGGTCGGCCTGCCCTATGTCTACTTCGAGAACAAGGCCGGCCTGTTCAAAGCCGTGGTGCGCGAGTCCGTGCTTCCGAACCTTGTCCTGGGGGAGGAGCTTCTGGAGAGCTACACCGGCTCGTCGGAAGAGCTGCTGCGCCTGATCGTCGCCGGCTACTGGCAGATGAACGGCGAGCCGGCCGCCGGCCTGCCCAAGCTGGTGGTGGCGGAAGCCGGAAATTTCCCCGACCTCGCCCGCTTCTACGTGGAGGAGGTGGTGATGCGCGGCCGGGCCTTCTTCGCCCGCGTCATCCAGCGCGGCATCGACCGGGGCGAATTCCGCCCGGTGGATGTCCGGCAGATGGCACGCGTGGTGGCCGCGCCGCTGTCTCTGCTGACCATCTGGTCACACTCGCTGGCCCCCTACGAGATCGACCCCGACGCCACCGCCGAGGGGTTCCTCGACGCCTACCTCGACCTCGTTCTCCATGGCCTGCGGGCCACCCCCAAGGACACCACCGATGCCTGAGACCTCCCCGCCCCGGCGCCGCGGCCTGCGCCGGCTCGTCCTCGGCCTGCTGCTGATGGCGGCACTGGGAGGCACCGGCCTTCTGTGGCAGGCGCGCAGCAGCGGACAGGCGGCGGTCAGCAAGGACGCGCCGGCGCCTGAACGCGTGCTGGAGCTGGCCGCCATCGAACTGACCCGCGTGGAGCCGCGCCGCCTGACCGAGACGGTGCGCCTGTCCGGTTCGGTGGAGCCGTTCAACTGGACCGTGGTGAAATCCGAGGTCGCCGCCACCCTGGCCGAGGTGCTGGTGCGCGAGGGGCAGGCGGTGACGCGCGGCGAGGTGCTGGCCCGCTTCGACACCCGCGACCTCGCCGCGCGGCTGGCGGAGAAGGAGAGCAACCTGGCGGGTGCCAAGGCACAGCTCGTCTACGCCGAGAAGACGCGCGCCAAAACCCTCGCGCTGCGCCAGAAGGACATCATCGCCGAGACCAGCTTCGACCAGGCGCAGAGCACCTGGCAGGTGCAGCAGGCGACCGTTCAGGCGCTGGCCGCCCAGGTCGAGCTGGCGCGCAAGGCGCTGAACGACGCGGTGGTGCGGGCGCCCATCGACGGCATGGTGGCCGAGCGCGCCGTCAACCCCGGCGAGACGCTGGCGGTCAACACCCGGATGTTCAGCGTGGTGGACCTCAGCCGCGTCGAGGTGACCGCCACCGTTCCAGCCGACGACGTGGCACGGCTCAAGCCGGGCCAGCCGGTGGTGCTGCGCGTCGAGGGCTTCGGCGAGCGGACGTTCGAGGGCACGCTGGCGCGCATCAACCCGCAGGCGCGGGCCGGAACGCGGGCGATTCCCGTCTATGTGTCGGTGGACAACGCCGACGGGTCGCTCCGCGGCGGCATGTTCGCCAGCGGCGACGCGGTGGTGGCCGAAGCCGACGACGCCGTCGCCCTGTCCCCGGCGGCGTTGCGGAACGACGACCAGGGCGACTTCGTGCTGACCGTCGTCGACGGCCGGCTGACCCGCGCCCCGGTCCGGCGCTGCGGCGTCTGGGCGCGCGGCGAGCTGGTGCAGGTGGAGGGGCTGGCGTCCGGCGACCTCGTGGTGACCGCCCCGCTGCCGGGCCTCCAGGC
>JAEYOB010000180.1 GCA_023412175.1 Pseudomonadota bacterium
TCTAACCGGTACCGTCTGATCCGTATGGCCGGGCCGTCCCCTGGGGCGGTCCGGCCGATTTTCGTTTTTCGCGAGGGCTTCCCCGTTGCTGTTGCAGATCCCCGACATTCTCACCGCCGATGAGGTCGCGCATTGCCGGGCGGTGCTGGAGGCCTCGCCCTGGGTGGACGGCCGCGTCACGGCGGGCGATCAGGCAGCGCAGATCAAGGCCAACCTGCAGATCCCCGAGGACAGCGAAACGGCCCGCGAGTTGGGTGTCGTCATTCTGAGGGCCCTGGCGCGCAGCCCGGCCTTCAATTCGGCGGTGCTGCCGCTGCGCGTGCTGCCGCCGATGTTCAACCGCTATGACCGGGACATGACCTACGGCTACCATGTCGACAACAGCATCCGCACCATTCCGGGCTCCGGCGGCATGCGCATGCGGGCCGACGTCTCGACCACCATTTTCCTCAACAATCCCGATGACTATGACGGCGGCGATCTGGTCGTCGAGGACACCTACGGCACGAAGGCGGTCAAGCTGCCGGCCGGGCACGCGGTTGTCTATCCCTCCAGCAGCCTGCATCAGGTCAGCCCGGTGACGCGCGGCACCCGTTGGGCGTCGTTCTTCTTCACCCAATCCCTCGTCAAGGATGATGGATTGCGGGCCATGCTCTATGATCTGGACGTGGCGATCATCGACCTGCGCCACGAGTTGGGCGACAAGAACCACGCCGTCCTGTCCCTGGTGAACCACTACCACAACCTTCTTCGCCGCTGGGCGGAAGTGTGACGGCCGACGGTGGGGGTGCTCCGCCCCCGGCCGGCGGCGGGAACGGGCCGGGCCTCATCGACGTGCAACTGGCGCTCGGGCAGCTCTGTCTCGACCGGGGCGGCCCCGAGCAGGCGCAGGCGATCGAATGGTTCCGCATCGCCGCGCGCAGCGGCGATGCCCGCGCGATCAACATGCTGGGGCGCTGCTACGAGCGGGGCTGGGGGGTCACGGCCGACCCGCGCGAGGCGGCAGCCTATTACCTGAAAGCCGCGGATCGGGGCGACGTCTGGGCCCTGTTCAATCTGGGCGATCTGTATTGCCGCGGCGAGGGCGTTCCGGCCGACGACGAAGCGGCCTATCGGCTGTACGCGGCGGCGGCCAGGAAAGGCCATGTGAAGGCGCTCAACATGCTTGGGCTTTTCCACGAAGGCGGGCGGGCCGTGCCGGCGGACGGCGCCGCGGCGCGGGCCTTCTTCAAGGCAGCCGCGGAAGGCGGCGATTGCTGGGGCCAGTTCAACCACGCCCGGATGCTGATCCTCGACGGGGCTCTCGACCAGGCCGTGCCGTGGTTCCGGCAGGCGCTCGATACCGGCTTCCCGGACTTCTTCCGCAGCATGGCTGCCGTCCTCGCGGAACATCCCGACCCGAAACTACAGGCATTGGCCCGGCAGGCCTCGGCGCTGGCCCGGCAAGGGCGAACACCCGCACCGTCCAGTGCTGGCGATCGGGACCCCGCTCCCCTGGAGTGAGCAGGACCGGCCGGCGCGGATTCCCGCACATCCGGCAACGGCACATCGCGAGATCGTCGGCGATCTTCTGGACCGTCGCCCACGGCTGAACGCGCTTCACCCGGGCGATCCGTGCGCGCGGCCGCGGGCCGAGGCGTTCCTGCGCTACCATCGCCGCCGCGGCCTACCCCGCCCTGTAGAGGCCGAGGCGCTCTGCTCCCCAAGACCGGACCCCACGTGCACCGCCGGAGCGGGCGATTCCCGTTCCTATACGAGCGAGCGGCTTGCATGCGTGCCGTATTGACACGACCTCGATCGGCGGTTTAGATGCGAATGATTATTAATTGCGCAAAATGGCACGCACGCCATGCCCACCGACGAAGAAGACAGGGAGGACGCGCTGCCGGGACTCGAACCGACCAACCCGCCAAACCCACCAGCCCCGGCGCCCGAGATCATCGAGGCGTCCCAACTCCTGCGCGGCGCGAACGAGGTCATCATCCGTCACGCCGGCCAGACCTACCGCCTGCGGGTCACGCGGGCCAACAAGCTGCTTCTCATCAAGTGATACTCCGCCCGGCATAGCCAGCCAGCGATCGTCGCGAGCCAGCCAAGCCATCGTCCAACGCCTACGCCATGGACCTGACTCATGCTCGCTCCACGCTATCTTTCGCATCTTGCGCCCTTGCCCTTCGTTCTCCTGCTCGCCGCGCCGGCCGCGGCCCAGGAGACGAGCGTCATGCTCGATCCCGTTTCCGTCACCGCCACCCGCACCGAGCACTCCGCCAGCGAGGCACCGGCGTCCGTCACCGTCATCCCGTCGCAGGAGATCGAGGCCAAGGGCGCCACCGACCTGCAGGAGGCGGTGCGCGCCACGCCGGGCATCAGCCTGCTCGGCCAGCAGGTCGGGGGGCGGAAGACCTTCTCCATCCGCGGCACCGACAACCGCCACACGCTGGTCCTCATCGACGGCCGCAGGGTGTCCGCCACCGACGACGTGGTCGGCCACTCGGACTACCAGTACGGCTGGATCCCGATGAACCAGGTGGAGCGCATCGAGGTGGTGCGCGGTCCGATGTCGGCGCTCTACGGCTCGGAGGCGATGGGCGGCGTCGTCAACATCATCACCAAGAAGGCCGGCAAGACCTGGAGCGGCCAGGGCACCGTGCGCGGTGACGTGAACTTCGACAAGGGCGGCGACGGCCGGCAGTTCGCCGTGTCCGCCGGAGGGCCGCTGGGCGACAAGTTCAGCCTGGGCTTCTCGGCCGAGGACTTCCGCGAGGCCGCCGTGCCGCTGAAGGAAAATCCCTTCCTGACCGAACTGGAAGGGCGGCACCGGCGGGGCGGCACGGTGGACCTCGCCTTCCGCCCGTTCGAAGGCCACGAGATTTTCGCGAACCTGCTGGAAAGCCGGGAGGAACGCTGGCGCGGCAACCAGGAATCCTCCGGCCGCCGGCGCTACTTCACCGATACATACGAACTAAAGCGCAGCCAGCAGTCGGTCGGCTACCGGGGCGAGTTCGGCTCGGTGCGGCCGGAGATCCGCTACACCCAGATGGAGTTCGACGTCACCAACCACCGGACCCTCGGTGTCGCGCCGACCCGGCCGCAGAACCTGAAGGACCGGATCCTGGACGGCAACGTGGCGTTCCCGCTCGGCGAAAGCCACCTGTTCACGGCGGGCGGCGAGCACCGGACGGAGACCCTGCGCAACGCCGGGCTGCGCGGCGGCAAGGACAGCGCCACCCACAAGGCGCTCTACCTCCAGGACGAGATTTCGCTGACCGATACCCTGTCGCTGACGCTCGGCGGGCGCAGCGACACGCACGAGATCTTCGGCACCGAACTGAGCCCGCGCGCCTACGTGGTGTGGAAGGCCACGCCGTCCCTGATCGTCAAGGGCGGCTACGGCGAGGCGTTCCGGGCGCCGACGCTGAAGCAGATCTCCCCCAACTACGTGGGGTCCGAGGGACCGCACAGCTTCCTCGGCAACGCCGACGTCCGGCCGGAGACGAGCCGGTCCTGGGAGATCGGCGTCGACTGGAGCGGACAGGGGCGCGCGCTGGCGGCCAGCCTGTTCCGCAACGACATCGACGACCTGATCGACACCCGCCTGATCGCCACGCAGGGCACCCGGCGCACCTACATCTACGACAACATCTCGCACGCCCGCATCGACGGCTTCGAGGCGTCGGGGCGCCAGGACCTCGGGGGCGGCTTCACGCTGACCGCCAACTACCTGTACCTGTACGCCACCAACCGCGACACCGGAGCAGAGCTGGAGGGCAGGCCGCGGCACAGCGGGAACGCCGGGCTGGAATGGGCAAGCGGCCCCTGGCAGACCCGGCTGGCCGCCGAGTACATCGGCCGCCAGTACCTGGCCACCACCACCGGAACGGAACGGGCCCCGTCCTACACGCTGTGGCACCTGACCGGCAGCTACCGGATCAACGACAACCTCAGCCTGCGGGCCGGGTTGAACAACATCGGCGATGTGCGTCTGGCCGAGAAGTCCCCGCTGTTCGGTTACGCCGAGCAGGGGCGGACAGTTTACGTCTCCATGAACGCGTCCTTCTGACGGAACCCGCCATGGCCGCCACTTCGACACGCCGTCTGCTCCTGCTCATGCTCACCGCGCTGCTGGCGTTCGCGTCGCCGGCGTGGGGCAAGAGCGTCCTGTTCCTCGCCGCTCAGCCGACCCAGCCCGGCAAATTCCAACGGATCGAGCCGCTGGCGAAGGCCGCCGGCCTCGACATGGAATACCGGTTCGTGGAAACGCTGGAACCGGACTTCAAGGCGACGGACCTGTCCCGCTACGACCTTGTCGTCATCGACGCGCCCTACGGCGCGGCGATGGACAAGGCACGGGCGAGGCTCGGTCCGATCATGAAGGACGTCACCGCCCCCTGGGTCTGGTTCCAGTCCAGGGGCGTGGAGCGGAACGGCGTGCCGGAGGAGGTCGCCAGCCACCTGCGCGTCTATTACAGCAACGGGGGGCGTGCGAACTTCGCCGCCTTCCTCTGCCAGATCGACCGCCGGTTGTTCGGGACGGACAAGCCGGAATGCCCGGCGCCGCAGGTGTTCCCGGATTCCGGCATCTACCACCCCGACTACGCCGGGCGGGTGTTCCCCGACCTGAAATCCTTCCTGGCATGGAAGGGCGTCGATCCGGCGAAGCGGCCGCCGGTGGTGGCGCTGCTCTTCCACCAAGCGTATCTCGGCGCCGAGCTGACCGGCTTCATGGACGACACGGTGCGGCGCATCGAGGCGGCCGGCGGCGTCGCCCTGCCGCTCTACGTACCGGCCATGGCCAACGGCGAGATAGAGCGGATGACCGGCATCGACGGCGAGCGGGTCGCCGACGTGCTCATCAACACGCAGATCGTCCTCAAGGCCGAGGGCCGCAAGGCGGAGTTCGAGCGGCTGGGCATTCCCGTCACCCAGGCCATGCCCTACCGCAAGGGCGAACAGGCCGACTGGGAGCAGGATCCCGTCGGCGTGTCGCTCCTCGACATTCCCTTCTATCTGGCGCAGCCGGAATACGCCGGCGTGGTCGATCCGATCATGGCCGCCTACACGCGCAAGGCCGACGGCGACATCGTCGCCATCGACCACCAGCTCCAGTCCGTGGTGGACAAGGCGATGGCGCTGATCCGTCTCAAGCGCCTGCCCAACGCCGAGAAGAAGGCAGCAATCTTCTTCTGGAACTACCCGCCGGGCGAAAAGAACCTCGGCGCCTCCTTCCTCAACCTGCCGCGGAGCTTCGAGAGCACGCTGGCGGCGATGCACGCGCACGGATACGCCGTCGAGACGCGCGACGAGGCCGCCCTGGTGGACTCGCTGACCGCCCTGCTGACCCCGTACTACCGCAGCGGCGAGGTGAAGGCGCTGCTGGACAGGGGGCTGGCCGAGGCGTTCCCGATCAGCCGCTACCGCGCGTGGTTCGACACTTTGCCGGAGCCGGTGCGGGCCGCGGTGAACGGGCGCTTCGGCGACCCGTCGGCGTCGGCCATGGCAGCGGAGGTGAACGGCGAGCGCGTCTTCGTCGTGCCGCGGCTGGCGCTCGGCAACGTGGTGATCCTGCCGCAGCCGCCGCGCGGCGAGGCCGCCGACGACCGCGAGAAGGCGCTGTACCACAACACCAAGGAGCCGCCCTCGCACTTCTACCTCGCGGCCTATCTCTGGGCGCGCGAGCAGTTCGGCGCGCACGCGCTGGTGCACTACGGCACCCACGGCACCGAGGAATGGCAGCCGGGCAAGGAGCGTGGACTGTCGGTGTTCGACTACCCCTACCTCGTGCTGGGCAGCACGCCGGTCCTCTACCCCTACATCGTCGACAACATCGGCGAGGCGCTCCAGACCAAGCGGCGCGGCCGGGCCGTGACGATCTCGCACTCCACGCCGTCCTTCGCCCCGGCGGGGCTGCACGGCGACATCAACCGGCTGCACGACCTGCTGCACGGCTGGCTCGGCATGGAGGAAGGCGAGGTCAAGGCCAAGACCGCGCAGGACATGCGCACCCTGGTGTCCGAACTCAACCTGGACAAGGACATGGGCTGGGAGCCCGCGGCCATCGACCGCAACCTCAAGGGCTTCGCCGACGCGCTGCACATCCATCTGCACGATCTGGCGCTGCAGCAGCAGCCGCTCGGGCTGGCGACCTTCGGGCAGCCGGCCGAGGCGGACCTGCGGCTGTTCACCGTCATGCAGATGCTGGGCAAGCCGCTGCTGGCCGCGCTGATGCCCGACGATCCCGAGGAGATGATCGTCACCGACTACACCAAGCTGCGGGAAACCCCCGCCTGGACGCTCCTCGACCGCCACATCCGCAACGGCGAGCCCTACACCGGCGATCCGGCGGTGGCGGAGTTGCTGGAGAAAGGCAGAGGTTTCTGGACAGCACTGGCCGGCAGCCAGGAGAACGACAGCCTGCTGGCCGGATTGGAGGGGCGGCACGTGCCGACCTCCTACGGCGGCGACCCGATCAAGAACCCCGACAGCCTGCCCACCGGGCGCAACCTCTACGGCTTCGACCCGTCGCGCGTGCCGACCAAGCAGGCCTGGGAGGCCGGGCGCGAGGCCGCCGAAAAGCTCATCGAGCAGCACCGGCAGACGCACGGCCGCTACCCGGAGAAGCTCGCCTTCTCGCTGTGGTCGGTCGAGACCATGCGCCACTTCGGCATGCTGGAGGCGCAGGCGCTGGCAGTCATGGGCTTCCGGCCGACCTGGGACTCCGGCGGGCGTATCACCGGCGTCGAGCCGATCCCGGCCGCCGAGCTGAAGCGTCCGCGGGTGGACGCGGTGATCTCGGCCACCGGCCTGTACCGCGACCATTTCCCCAACGTGATGAAGGTGCTTGCGGACGCCGCCCGGCAGGCCGGCGAGCTGGACGAGCCCGGCAACGCCGTGGCCGCCAACACCCGCGCCATCGAGACGGCGCTGCTCGGGCAGGGCGTGCCGGCGGCCGACGCCAAACGGCTGGCGCGGACCCGCATCTTCTCGTCGGAATCCGGCGCCTACGGCACCGGGCTGGACGACGCCACCCTGGCCACTGACACCTGGGGCGAGGGGGCTGACGGCAAGGAGGACCGGGCGGAGGCGGACCGCAAGCTCGCCACGCTCTACCTTGGCCGGATGCAGTTCGCCTACGGGCCGGACGAGGAGAGCTGGGGCGAGAAGCCGCCGGTCAACGCCTTCGCCGAGCATCTGAAGGGCGTGGACGGGGCGCTGCTGTCGCGCAGCTCCAACCTGTACGGCATGCTGACCACCGACGACCCGTTCCAGTACCTGGGCGGCATCGGGCTGGCGGTCCGCCACCTCACCGGCAAGTCGCCGGAGCTGTACATCTCCAACCTGCGCGAGACCGGCAACACCCGCACCGAGACCGCCGCCGGCTTCCTGGCGAAGGAACTCAAGGGCCGCTACCTGCATCCCGGCTGGATCAGCGAGATGCAGAAGCACGGCT
The DNA here is from genome assembly GCA_023412175.1 of Pseudomonadota bacterium. Classification (GTDB taxonomy): domain Bacteria; phylum Pseudomonadota; class Alphaproteobacteria; order Azospirillales; family Azospirillaceae; genus Azospirillum. Next base: position 7,448 of record JAEYOB010000180.1, read on the forward strand.
ACAGCGGCACGCTGGAGGTGCTGGGCACCGTCAACAACATGTGGGGCTGGCAGGCGACGGCGCCGGAGACCGTCCGCGACGACCAGTGGGCCGAGATGAAGGCCGTCTACGTGGACGACAAGCTCGACCTCGGCATCAAGGAGTGGTTCGAGACGAACAACCCGCACGCCCAGGCGCAGATCATCGAGCGCATGCTGGAGGCGGTGCGCAAGGAGTACTGGCACGCCGACCCCAAGGACGTGGCGGATCTCGCGCAGCGCTGGCAGGAGCTGGCGGAACGCCACGACGTCGTCAGCGACAACGAGAAGTTCCGCGCCTTCGTGACCCAGGCCGCCGGCTTCGGCCTCAGCGCCGCGGCACCGCCCGAGACCGCACCCGCAGAACCCTCACCTCCGCCGCCGCAGGAACCGGCCGCTGCCCAGCCGCAGCCGGTGCAGGGGCAACTCCTGGAAAAGCAGGAGCAGCCGGCCGAGCCGGCGCCATTCCCCTGGTCCGCACCGCTCGCCCTGCTGATCACCGCCGCGGCGTTCGTCGCCGGAGCGCGCAGACAGGCGCGCCGCCGGGCCTACCCGCTCGTCACCCCCGTGTCACAAGGATTCTGACGCCATGCAGGCCTCCATCGAGACCGTCCTTTATCAGGCCAGCCAGTTGTTCATGCTGCCGGTCCTGCTGGCGGTGGTCGCCCTCTTCCTCTATGCCTTCTATGCGCTGGGTGCGTTCCTCTGGCAGGCGCGCCAGCGCTGGGCCGGCGACGGCGCCGGGTTCGACCTGCTGGCGACCTGGGCCGACGATCACCGCCTCACCGCGACCGAACTGGAAACCCTCGCCTTCAAGCGGCTGGAGGCGGCGCGCATCGCCACCCGCGTGGCGCCGATGCTGGGGCTGGTCGCCACCATGATCCCCATGGGGCCGGCGCTGAAGGCCCTATCCGACGGGCAGCTCGCCGAGGTCAGCGCCAACCTGACCGTCGCCTTCTCGGCGGTCATCCTGGCGCTGCTGGCGGCGTCGCTGACCTATCTGGTCGTCAACGTGCGGCGGCGCTGGTACGCGGAGGAACTGCTGGAGATCGAGCGCCGCCGCCAGGGACGCCCCGACATCGCGGGCGCCGGCGATGCGCCGGACGCCGTGTACGCCCTGGCGCAGGGGGACGCGCCATGAGCCAGAAGCTGCTGGAGGAAGCCGACGCCGACGACCCGATCCTGTCGGTGGTCAACCTGATCGACGTGTTCCTGGTGATCATCGCGGCGCTGCTCCTGGCGGCGGCCAACAACCCGATGAATCCCTTCAGCCACGACAAGGTCACCATGATCAAGAACCCCGGCCAGCCGGACATGGAGATCGTGGTGAAGGATGGCCAGAAGCTCGACCGCTACAAATCGAGCGGCAGCGTGGGACAGGGAGAGGGCACCAAGGCCGGCGTGGCGTACCGCCTGAAGGACGGGTCCATGCTGTACGTGCCGGAATAGCGGCACGCTTCGGCGTATCGCATGGGGGGTAGAGAGGTGGCCCCGAGAAACCGGGACCACCTCACCCCCTGCCCTGTAGAAGCGAAGCTTGAAGGGAGCGGTCGGGCGGTCCGGTCAGACCCAGCCCCTTAGTGACGCTGAAGCATGTGGGAAAAGCAAAAAGGCCCAGCCAATTTTCTGAGCCTTTTCAATGGGTTAGGAACCCATAAATTTAGTGGCGGAGGGAGAGGGATTCGAACCCTCGATACCCTTTTGGGGTATACACACTTTC
>JAEYOB010000206.1 GCA_023412175.1 Pseudomonadota bacterium
GCCCGCAGCCCCGCCCCGGCCCCAGAAATCGAGCGTGAAGCGGTCCCAATGGAAGGCGACGATGGCCACCAGGATGAACAGGAACAGCGGCACCAGCTTGGCGATCGAGGTGACCACGTTCACGAAGGCGGCCTGCTTGATCCCGCTCAGCACCAGCATGTGGACCAGCCACAGGCACATCGATGCGCCGACGATGGAGGGTAGGTTGTTGCCGTCGCCGAAGACGGGGAAGAAGTAGGACAGCGCCGAGAAGATCGCCACCGCGTAGGCCACGTTGCCGAGGAAGGCGCTCAACCAGTAGCCCCAGGCGCTGTTGAAGCCGACGAAGGCGCCGAAGCCGGCCTTGGCGTAGGCGTAGGGGCCGGCGTTCAGGGCCGGCTTGCGCACGGCCAGGCTCTGGTACACGAAGGCCAGCATGAGCATGCCGAAGCCGGTGATCAGCCAGCCGATCAGGATGGCGCCGGGCGATGCGGCCTTGGACATGTCCGACGGCAGGTTGAAGACCCCGCCGCCGATCATGGAACCGATGACGAGGGCGACCAGCGGAAGCAGTGTGAGCTTCTGTGTCTGTCCCGTCGCAGCAACCACATCCACCGGTGCCCGGCCCGTCGCGTCCGCCGTGGTCATCGCCCTCTCCCTGGCAATGGGCGGGAGCCGCTGTCGTCCTCCCGGCCCACCACACCGGATCTGAGCACCAGCTCACGCTAAAAGAGAGAGCGATACTGTTAAAGATTTCAGATGAAATAGGAAAACAAAGCTGTTACGGTAACTATAATTCATGTCTGCAACCAGATTTATATACGTATTATGCGCAAATGCGAATGGATTTTTGATTTACATATCGCAATGAGGGGTAATTGTTTTGACTTTCTGCTCAGAATCAAGAGGTAAATCTCAACGACAAGACTAGGGTGCGGTTTCCTGAACCCCCAATTTCGGATCCTCGGTTCGCTCACCGCTTCGAGGGATCGGAGTGTCGGATTGGGGCAAGCAGGCGCTTAAGGATGGTCGCCAGGTGCGCCAGATCGGCGCGCAGCTGGGTTTGACGTTCTTCGTTGTAGGCCAATTCCCCCCGGCGGCCTGGATCTCAGACGCATGAGCGTGGTGACGGCGACAGGCTCACCCCATGGTATCCTCGACGATAGCTGATGGCGCCAACGTTTCTACCGGCCGAGGCGACGCTTAGCTATCGAAGGTATGGTGTTGTATGCGCCAGAAGGCCCAAACAGCGTTTCATAATTTTTCATCCGGGCGGCAGCCCGCCTACTCCACGAAATCCTCACGGCTCAGACCGTAGCGCTTCAGCTTGTCGTAGAAGGTTTTCCTCGGGATGGCCAGGGCCTCGACGGTGGCCTTGATGCTGCCCTTGTGGCGGGACAGCTCGGTCTCGATGACGCTCTTCTCGAACAGGTCCACTTGCTCGGCCAGCGACAGCGTGCCGGCCGTCGCCGGGGCGGAGGCGGCCAGTGCCTCGTCGATGCCCAGCACGAAGCGGTCGGCGGCGTTGCGCAGTTCGCGGACGTTGCCGGGCCAGTCGTGCGTCATCAGGCGGTGCGTCTGCGCGGCCGACAGGTGCGGCGGCACGCGGCTGTAGCGCTGCGCCGCCTGCATGACGAAATGCTGGAACAGCAGCGGTATGTCGTCGCGGCGGTCGCGCAGCGGCGGGATGGTGATGACCACCACGTTGAGGCGGTAGTAGAGGTCCTCGCGGAAGCTCCGCTCGTCGGCGGCCTTGCGCAGATCCACCTTGGTGGCGGCGACCACGCGCAGATCCACCGGCACGACGTCGTTGCCGCCCAGCGGCTCGACCACCCGCTCCTGAAGGACGCGCAGCATGCGCACCTGGAGCGACATGGGCATGCTCTCGATCTCGTCGAGGAACAGGGTGCCCTTGCTGGCGTGCTCGATGCGCCCTACCCGGCGCTTCAGGGCGCCGGTGAAGGCGCCGGGCTCGTGGCCGAACAGTTCGCTCTCGATGATGGACTCCGGCATGGCGCCGCAGTTCAGCGCCACGAACGGGTTCCTGGCTCGGGGGCTCTGGGCGTGCAGGTTGCGGGCGACCAGCTCCTTGCCGGTGCCGGTCTCGCCCAGCACCAGCACGTCGGCGGCGGTTCCGGCGACGGCGGCGATGGTGGCGCGCAGCCGCTCGATGCCCGGCGTGCGGCCGATGATCGGGTAGGCCTCGCCGGACTTTTCGGACAGCGCGGCGCGCAGCGAGCGGTTCTCCAGCACGAGGCGCCGCTTGTCCACCGCGCGCCGGGCGATCTCCACCAACCGGTCGGAAGGGAAGGGCTTCTCGATGAAGTCGTAGGCGCCATCGCGCATGGCCTGCACCGCCATCGGCACGTCGCCGTGCCCGGTGATGAGGATCACCGGCAGGTCGGGGTCGATGGCGCGGATCTTCTGCAGCAGTTCCATGCCGTCCATGCGCGGCATGCGCACGTCGCTGATGACGCAGCCGGGCCAGTCGCGGCTGACGTGCCGCAGGCCCTGCTCGGCGCTTTCGCAGGGCGTCACCTCGAAACCGGCGAGGTCGAGCGCTTGGCAGCCGGCCATGCGGATCGGCCGCTCGTCGTCGATGAACAGCACCGCGCCGCTGGTGGTCATGCCGGGGCCTCCGTACGTTTCAGGCGAAGGGTGAACAGGGCGCCGCCCTCCGGATGGTTGGATGCTGATATGGTGCCGCCGAAGTCGCGCACGATGCCGTGCGAGATGGAAAGACCGAGGCCGAGGCCCTCGCCGGCCTCCTTCGTGGTGAAGAAGGGCACGAACATGCGGCGGAGGTCGTCGTCGGCGATGCCGGCGCCGGTGTCGCGTACGGTGAGCACGACGCTCTCCTCGTCCAGCGTCATGTCGAGGTGCAGCCTGCGGACCGGTCGGCCGCGCATGGCGTCGCCGGCGTTGGTGAACAGGTTGACCAGCACCTGCTGTAGTCGGACATCCTCGCCGATCACCCAGACCGGCCCGTCCGGCATGTTCAGCATGACGGTCACATCGTCGCGCCGCCGCCGCGCCTCCAGCAGCGTCAGCACCTGCCGCACGGCGGCGGCCATGTCGACCGCGCTCCGGGTGCCCGAGGCGCGCCGGGCGAAACCCTTCAGGTGGCGGGTGATGGCGGCCATGCGGTCGATCAGGGCGGCGATCTCCAGCAGGTTGTCGCGCACCATCCCCATCTTGCCGCGCTCCAGCAGCACGGCGGCGTTGTCGGCGAAGGTGCGGATGGCGGCCAGCGGCTGGTTGATCTCGTGCGCGATGCCCGCCGACATCTGGCCGAGCGCCGCCAGCTTCGCCGCCTGCACCAGCTCGTTCTCGCGGGCGCGCAACTCGGCGGTGGCGGCGGCGACGCGGCGTTCCAGTTCGACCCGCGCCTCTTCCTCGATGGCGAGGCGCTCCTGCATGG
>JAEYOB010000252.1 GCA_023412175.1 Pseudomonadota bacterium
CCCTCCCCTGCGAAGCGGGGGAGGGTTAGGGTGGGGGCAAGTGTCATCAGTCGCTGTTCGTCGCCCCGAAGGCGGTCAGGTTCGTCGCGTCGACGGTGCCGCCGGCGTTGGCGGCAATCACGAACACGCCGGCCGCCGGCGTGCCGCCGGTGGCGGTGTTGGCGAGGATCATGTCGCCGACGCGCAGCATGTCGGCCGCCGCGTTGAAGTAGCCGTCGGTGTCCACCGCCGTGGCAGCATCGGACGTGGCATAGTGCCAGAGCGTGAAGCCATTGGCGTAGGCGAGGACGCTCAGGTCCCTGGAAACGAAAGCCATGGGAATTTCTCCGGAAGGAAGGGGCGGAAATCGGGGCGCCCCCGCCGCGAGGCCGGGATGGCGGCCTGCTGGCGGCGGAGGCGCCCACCGTCGGTCAGCCTGCGGAACGCCCTATTCGAGGCAGCGCAGGGTGACGACTCCGCCCTGGTCGATCAGGCAGGCGCCCTGGCTCATCATGTTGTTGACGAAATGCGACGCGCGGTCGCCGTGCCACGTGACGTCGGTCTTCACATCCGCGCCCGACGCGTGGCCGACCGCCGTCTTGTGGTACCAGTGGCACAGGCGCGCGCCGTCCTTCAGCGTCAGGCCGGAATGCGGAACCCACAAGGTTCCCAGCCAGCGCTTGGCCTGGGTGCCGCGCCACGGCAGCTCGTCGGGGCCGACGTACTCGCTGCTGGCGAACTCGTCGATGCCGAGGAGCTGGCTCCACTGCTTCCAGCCGACCACGGCGTAGCGCTGGCCGTCGTCCGGCACGTCGGCCCCGCCCAGCAGTTCGAACGCCGCCAGCACCTTGGCCTTGGTCAGGCCGTCGCTGGCGGTGCCGGCGAACACCGCCGATTTGTCGAGTTCGGCGATGATCAGCTCGTCGGTCTTGCGGCCCAGCGCATAGGCGCCGGCGCTGGCGATGACCTGCCGCTCGTCGATGTTGGTCTTCAGCTCGTCCAGCTTGTCGACCCAGTCGCCGGCGTAGTAGTCGGCGAGATGGCACTCCACCGGCTCATGGTCGAGGTTCATGACCGGCAAGGCGCCGTGCCGCGCCTTCACCGTGGCGGTGCCCTTGCCGACCTTCTGGAAGACGGTGGACGCACCCTGGACGTTGTTCTTGCTGCGGACCGTGTTGCGCAGCTTGGAGCCCATGCGCTGGTAGGACTCGTGGACCTCGCGCTCGAACTGCTTGACGAAGGCCTGGGCGACCGATGTGGACATAGGAAAACGCTCCTTCCGGACGGGAAGATGGAGGATTGTCGGGAGGTGCGGCCCCGCCCCATCGGTTGTCGGCGCGCGTGGGCCCCCCCGCCCCGCCGCGGGCGTGCGCAAAAGAAAAGGCCGGCCAGGCCCTTTCGGGTTATCTGGCCGGCCTTCCCAGGGTGCATCGGGAGATGCGGAAGCGTCAGGAACCGAAGCTGAGGGGAGACGGACCTCGGGTCTTGACAAGAACGTTTGTAGAACAATTGCACGCGGCTGTCAAGGAAAAATTTCCTCTTGGGCATCTCGGCTTCCATCGCACAAGGCGTAGGATTCGCGGTGCCGCCGGGCTATCATCGGTTGCGCACTCCCCACCGCCCACAGGAACCATGAAGCACAGCCGTCCGCTCATCCTGCTGGTGCTGGCCGCGCTGCTGCCGCTCGTCGCCCTGTCCGCGATGCTGGGCGCGGCGTGGCTTCGCCAGCAGCAGGCGGAGATGGACCGCGCCGCGCTCGAACGCGTCCAGCGCATCTCGGCGCAGCTTGAACGCGAATTGTTCGCCCAGATCGATCTGCTGCGGGTGCTGGCCCAGTCGCCGTCGCTCGACGGACGGCTCGACGAAGCGGCGTTCCGCGACACTGCCGAGCGCGCCAAGCGGGAAATCCCATTGTGGCATTTCATCAGCCTCAGCGACCCCGCCGGCAACCGGCTGGTCGATGCCCCCGCATCCCGGAGCGGCAGCCGGGGGAAGGTGGTGGACGTGACCAGCCACGCCCGCGCCGTTGGGACGCGCAGCCCGGCCATCGGCACAGTCCTGCGCGGTCCCCTCAACAATCCGGCCTTCGCCATCCGCGTCCCGGTGATCCGCGGCGACCGGCTGCTCCACATCCTCTCCGCGGTAGTGGCGCCCGACGCCATCGGCAGGCTCCTGCTTGCCGGCGGTCTGCCCGAGGGGTGGAGGGCGTCTGTGGTCGATGCCGAAGGCCGGCTGGTGGCGCGCACCTTCGGCGCCCCCGCGCTCATCGGGCACACCGCGACCGGACACGCGCAGGCGGCGCGCGCCCGTGGCGGCGAGGGCCTGTACGACAGCATCAGCCTGGAAGGCGAGCGGCTCATGGTCGCCTACCGCATGCTGCCGGCCTTGAACTGGTCCGTCCACGTCGCCATCCCGCGGGAGGTCTACGGTCTGCCCCTGCAGCGTTCCATCTGGCTGCTGACCGCCGGCGCCCTGGCCAGCGCCGCCCTGGTCGGGGCGCTGCTCTGGCTGCTGGCCCGCGAGGCGGCGGCGCGGAGGCGCGAGGGGGCCGCGATGGAGGAGGTCCGGCGGATGGAGGCGCTGGGCCGCATGACCGGCGGGGTCGCGCACGACTTCAACAATCTTTTGATGATCGCCCAGGGCAGCGCGGAGGCGATCAAGCGCCGGCCCTCCGATCCTGGCCGCGTCGCCACCTACGCCGACGCGATCCTGGCGGCGGTGCAGCGCGGCGAGGCGCTGACCCGCCAACTGCTCGCCTTCGCGCGGCGCAGCCCGCAGGAGCCGGTGAGCTTCCTCCTCCAGGAACGCGCGGACGAGCTGCTGACCCTGCTCATCCGCTCGACCCGCGGCGACATCGCCACGACGCTGACGCTGCCCGAAGGCACCTGGCCGGTCTTCGCCGACCCCAACGCGCTGGAGGTGGCGCTGGTCAACCTGGCGGTGAACGCCCGCGACGCCATGTCGGGCGGCGGCACCCTGGCCATCACCGCAGACAACGTGGCGCTGACCGCCCGGCGCGACAACGCCACCGGGCTGACCGGCGACTATGTGGCGATCAGTATGCGGGACACCGGCACCGGCATCCCCAAGACCGACCTGGAGCGCATCTTCGAGCCCTTCTATACGACCAAGGCGGCGGGCAAGGGCACCGGCCTCGGCCTCAGCCAGGTGATGGGCTTCGCCAGGCAGTCGGGCGGCGCGGTAACGGTGGACAGCCGCGTCGGCACCGGCACGACGATCACGCTCTACCTGCCGCGCGCCATCCGGGAGCCGGCCCGCACACGCCGCCGCACCGTCCCGGCCGAGGGTGCCGGGGGAACTTGGCAGGAGCACATCCTGCTGGTCGAGGACAACGCCGAGGTGGCCCGCGCTACCGAGGGCATGCTGACCGCCGCCGGCTGCAGCGTGGTGTGGGCGCCAAACGGGGCGGTGGCGCTGGAACTGATCGACGGCGGCGCGGGGTTCGACGCGGTGCTCTCGGACATCGTCATGGACGGCGGCCTGTCCGGGCTGGAACTGGCCTCGCGACTGCGCGAGCGCTGGCCGGACCTGCCCGTCATGCTGATGACCGGCTTCAGCGAGGCCTTGGCCGCCGGCATCCCGGAAGGCCTGCCGGTGCTCACCAAGCCCTTCGGCCAAGCCGAGCTTCTGGCTGCCCTCGGCGCCGCGCGGGAGGACGCCGGGCGGGCGG
>JAEYOB010000307.1 GCA_023412175.1 Pseudomonadota bacterium
AGCTCGTGCAGGTCCGGATGGCCGGCGGGCAGGCCCCACAGCCGCGCCAGGGCCCGCAGGCAGGCCGCTGCGTCGGCCGAGCCGCCGCCGATGCCGGATGCCACCGGCAGGTTCTTTTCGAGGGAGATGCGCACCGCCGGAGAGCGGCCGAGCCGTTCGGCCAGCGCAACCGCGGCGCGGGTCACGAGGTTGCCGGCCGGATCCTCGGCGGTCAGTGGGGCGGCGAAGGGGCCGGTGATGGTCAGGTGCGGGCCGCCGGCCGCCGGGGCGACGGTCAACCGGTCGCCCACGTCCGCGAAGACGACGAGGCAGTCCAGCTCGTGGTAGCCGACGGCCCGCCGGCCGAGCACGTGCAGGTACAGGTTCAGCTTGGCCGGTGCGGCCTCGACGATGGCGGCGCCGGTGGGAAGGGTGTCGATCATGGCCGACACCTACCCCAAACGCCCGTCACGCGGAAGCGTTCACTGCGGCTTCGGGCCGGTGTCCGCCTTCGCGGCCTGGACGTCGGTCAGCCCCTTCTCCAGCTTCTGCTGGATCTCGTCCTTCTCCTTCTGCTCCTCGGCGGTGCGCAGCGCGCGCTGCCACTGGAAGCGGGCTTCGTTGCGGCGGCCGACGCGCCAGTAGGCGTCGCCCAGATGGTCGTTGATGGTCGAGTCCACCGGCCGCAGTTCCACCGCGCGCTCCAGCTTCGCCACCGCCCCTTCGAAGTCGCCGAGCTTGTAGAGCGCCCAGCCCAGGCGGGCGACGATGTAGCCGTCGCGCGGCTTCAGCTCGACCGCGCGCTCGATCATCGCCTTGGCCCGGTCCAGGATCACGCCGCGGTCCACCCAACTGTAGCCCAGGTAGTTGAGCAGGTACGGCTCGTCCGGCCTCAGCTCCAGCGCCTTCTTCAGGTCGGCCTCGGTGTTCGGCCAGCGCTCCAGCTTGTCGTTGGTCAGCGCGCGGGCATAGAAGACCACCCAGTGCCGGTCGGTGGGCGTGCCGATACGCTCCAGCGCCTTGGTATAGGCTTCCGCCGCCTCGGCGTGGCGCTTGGTGACGCGGTACAGGTCGCCCAGGCGGACCAGCGCGTCGGTGCGCTCCGGCCGTTCGGTGGCAAGCTTGGTCAGCAGGCCGATGGCCTCGTCGTTGCGCTCCAGGCGGGCCAGCGCCTCGCCGGCGCGCAGGCGGGCGGCCCAGCCCAGCGCCGGGTCCTGCTCAAGCGCGCGGTACTCGGCCAGCGCGTCCTCGTGGTGGTCGCGGGCCTCCATGATGTCGCCGATCATCAGGCGTGCCAGCGGCTGGTCCGGGCGCAGGTGCAGCGAGATGCGGCCGAACAGCAGGGCGGTTTCCTCCGCGCCCTCGTGCTGCAGCGCGCTGCCCAGATCGAACAGCGCCTCGCCCAGGCCCTGCTTGGCGTCGGCGACGATGGGCTTGGGCACCTTGCCGGAGTCCAGCGCCTTCAGCGCCGGCTCGATCATCAGGCTTTCCGGGTTGCCGTCGCGGAACGCCTCATAGAGCTTGCGCGCCTCGTCCTTCTGGCCCTGGCGTTCGAAGAAGTTGCCGGCCAGCTGCACGACGCGCAGCGGCGCTTCGCTGTTGGCGATGCGGCGGTAGAACTCGGCGGCCTCCGCCGGCTTGCCGGCAAGATCGAGCACCAGCGCCATATGCAGGTTGTGCAGCGCCGCGAAGCCGCTCGACGCCCCCATCGGGGCCAGCGCCTGCTGCGCCCTGGCGGTGTCCTTGCGCGCGGCGGCCAGCCAGGCGTCGTACAGCGGCCCCAGGAACTTGGCGAGGCCGTCGCGCGGCATGGCCTTCGCCATCTCCTCCGCCTCCTTGAGGCGGTCGCGCTTCAGTGCGTCGGCGATCAGCAGCGCCGATGCCAGCTGCGGCTCGCCGTCCTGGCTGGTCAGGCGCATCGCCAGCGCCAGCGCGGCGTCCATCTGACCCTCGCCGAGCTTCAGGATGTAGGCGCGGCGCAACAGCGACAGGTCGCCGGGGTTGGCGGCCAGCGCCTGGCTCATGTACTGCGCGGCGGCGCGCCAGTCGTCCTGGTGCTGGGCGAAACGGCCGGCGAGGTAGCTGCCCGTGCCCGCGGAGGCGCGCGCCGGCCCGTCGGTCGCGGCCAGCGCCGGCACCGCCAGGGGAAGGCTTGCCGCCATGAGCAGGGCGGCCGCCACAGCGCCGCGTTTGGTCCGGGAAGTCATCATGCCGCGTCCGTTCCTGAAAGAACCGGTAACATAGATAAGGGCGGACGCACCGCTTTCACGGGGTCGGTACTCCGCCAGCCTGTTCGAGCCTAAGCCGGAAGGCTTCCCGTGCACAACACGCATGCCGCGCGGCGGTCGCGATAAAACTGGGCGGGTTACGACCAGTCGGCGCGGACGCGGTCGATGGTGGCGGGGCGGAAGACGTCGGCGACGCGCTCCTGCAGGTGGGTGCGCAGAGCGTCCGGCATGCCGGGGGAGAGGCGGTCACCCTCGATCTTCCAGCGCGCCATCCACGACAGGCTGCGCAGCCACGTCAGGCGGCGCAGCGGCTTGAGCCACGGGCGCACCGTTCCGGCGAGGGCATCGGGGACGGCGCATTCCCAGGCTTCATGGAAGGCGGCGACCTCCGTCGGGGACAGCGCCGCCGCCACGTCTGGGTCCCACATGGTGGAGGTGTAGAGGCTGGCGTGGGCGAGGTCGATCGCCGGGTGGCCGTACTGCGCCTTCTCCAGGTCGGTGAACCAGGCCTTGCCGGCGTCGTCGATCAGGAAGTTGCCAGGGTGGGTGTCCGTGCCGACCAGCGCCACGGGCATGGGGGCGTCGAGGCGCAAGGACCGTGCGGCGGCCAGTTCCTCATCGATGCGGGCAAGAGCGGCCGGCTCCAGGCCGGCACGGGCGAAGTGCTCGGCCTGTCGC
>JAEYOB010000311.1 GCA_023412175.1 Pseudomonadota bacterium
CTTGGAGACGCCGTCGATCAGCGCGGCGATCTCCTGGCCGATCGCCCGCTCGCGCACCCGCTGCGCCTCGGCGGCCTGCCGCTCGGCCTCCAGCCGCGCCCGCTCAGCCTCGTCCATGCGCTGCTTCTCGATGGCGTTGTCCTTGAACACCTGCACCGCCTGCGCCATCTCGCCGATCTCGTCCTTGTCGGCCAGCGCCGGGATGGTCACCGTCAGGTCGCCGTGCGCCAGGTTGGTCATCGTCTCGGTCATCGCCCGCACCGGACGGACGATCGAGCGCGCCACAACCCACGCCATCAGAAGCCCGATCAGAACCGCGACGATGCCGACGGCGATGTTGGTGGTGCTGGTGTTCCGCAGGCCGGCGTCGATGGCCCCCTTGGTCGTCGCCAGCGAGTCGAGCGCCGCCGTCTTGGTCGCCTCGGCGACCTCGGCGAAGTCGGCGGCGTCCTTGGCCATCTGCGCCACGAGCCGGTTGGAGGTGAGCGCCGCCTCGACCGTGTCGTTGAACGCCGGCAGGTACTTGCGGGTCGAATCGGCGGCGTCGGCAGCCAGCCGCTTCAGCGCCGGATCCTGCAACGCGACCTGCAGCGCCTCGGCGTTGCCGATCAGTTGGCCGGCACGCTCGCGGAACAGATCGACGTACCGCGTGTCACCGTCCATCAGGAAGCGCGCGGCGTAGAGGCGGGCGGTCAGCACGTCCTCGACCGTGCCCGCCGCCTGCAGCGCCAGCCGATCCTCGCCGTTCTCCCGCAGCGCCTTGACGGTGTCCGACAAATTCTTGCGGGCGGTCTCGCCGACCGGCGTCAGCACGTCGGCGACCATGCGGTCGCGCTTGTTGCGGGCCTCGATCACCTTGGCGAACTGCTGGCTGTAGCCGTCGAGGATGCGGGCCATCCGTTCCAGGTTGGCGCGGCGCGCCGGATCGGTCGCCTGCGTCACCGCCTTGTCCAGCGCCGCCTTCAGGTCGCGCTGGATCTCCAGCACGCGCTTCTGAGCCGCCTCGTCGCCGGTGTTGGAGAAAGTGACCACGTTGCGCCGCATGTCGGCCAGCGAGCCGACGATCTCGGACACCTGGAGCGTGCCGTTGGCGACGCCGGCATACTCGTTGAGCTGCTTCTCCGCGGATCCCATGGCCTGCACGCCGACGACGACGAGCACCACCAGGAGCACCAGGACGGACAGAAAACCGCCCGAAATGCGGGTCCCCACCTTGAAGCGGCCGGCAAAGCTGGCATTCTGCATGATCGATCTTCCCAACAGCGAATGCGCGTGGCGGGGCGGGCCGCGGCCAAAGCGCACAGGACGGACGGAACCCTAGCCTAAGGCTATAACCATTACGATAGGGTTGACGAAAAGTTTAGCGATCCGCTGCGCCTTCATGTTTCCGCCTCAGCGCACCGGGGCGGTCACCACGTCCACGGTCGTCTCCACCACCGTGGTGGTGACGCTGACCGCCGTGCCGACGACACTGGCTGCGCCGCTCACCACGCCGCACCCGGCGAGAAGCGACAGGGCGAGCGCACACAGCGCGATACGGGCCATGGCCGGAGGCCTCCATACAAGGGCATGACCGCGGCAGCTAAGCACGTAAAGCCAGACCAAATCGTTAATGCTGCCATGCAGTCTTTGCGAAACCGTACGCTGTCCCTAGGTTAGCCACATACGCCGCCTTCCGCCCGCAATCCGGCCGCCGCCCATGCCCGCCCCCACCTCCGTTCCGGGTCCTCCCGCATTCCCCACGCCGCGCCCCGGCGAAGGCGGGGCGCTGCGCATGCTGCTGCCCTATCTGTGGCCGCGCGACTCCGTGGAGATGCGGGTGCGCGTGGTGGTGGCCTTCCTGTTCCTGGTCGCGTCGAAGGCGGCGACCGTCGTCATCCCCCTCTACTACAAGCAGGCCATCGACGCGCTGACATCCACGCCCGAGCGCGCGGTGCTGGCCGTCCCCATCGGGCTGATCCTCGCCTACGGCCTGGCGCGGGTGCTGTCGCTGGCGTTCGGCGAGCTACGCGACGCCATCTTCTCGAAGGTCGGGCAGCGCACCATCCGCCGGGTGGCGCTCAACGTCTTCCGGCATCTGCACGCGCTCAGCCTGCGCTTCCACCTGGAGCGGCAGACCGGCGGCCTGTCGCGTTCGCTGGAGCGCGGCACCTCGGCCATCGAGACGCTGCTGCGCTTCTCGCTGTTCTCCATCGCGCCCACGCTGGTGGAGATCGCGCTGGTCACCATCATCCTATGGAAGATGTTCGACGCGTGGTTCGCGCTGGCGACCCTTGTCACGGTGACCGCCTACATCGTCTACACCTTCACCGTGTCGGAGTGGCGCAGCAAGTTCCGCCGCCAGATGAACGACGAGGATCGGCGCGCCAACACCAAGGCCATCGACAGCCTGCTCAACTACGAGACGGTCAAGTATTTCGGCAACGAGGAGCACGAGGCGCGCCGCTACGACCAGGCGCTGGGCGGCTACGAGAAGGCGGCGGTGAAGAGCCAGCGCACGCTGTCCCTGCTGAACGTCGGGCAGGCGGCGATCATCTCCGTCGGGCTGACGGTGGTGATGGCGATGGCTGCGCGCGGCATCGTGCGCGGCACCATGACCATCGGCGACTTCGTGCTGGTGAACACCTACCTGCTGCAGCTCTACCAGCCGCTCAACTTCTTCGGCTTCGTCTACCGCGAGATGAAGCAGGCGCTGATCGACATGGAGCAGATGTTCACGCTGCTGTCGGTCGAGCGCGAGATCGCCGACTCGCCTGACGCCAAGCCGCTGGTGGTCACCGGCGGCGCCATCGAGTTCGAGGACGTCTCCTTCGGCTACGACCCGCGCCGGCCGATCCTCAAGGGCGTCAGCTTCTCGGTGCCGCCGGGGAAGACGGTGGCCATCGTCGGCCCGTCGGGCGCCGGCAAGTCCACTATCAGCCGGCTGCTGTTCCGCTTCTACGACGCCTCGGGCGGGCGGATCCGCATCGACGGCCAGGACATCCGCGACGTGACGCAGGCGTCGCTGCGGGCCTCCATCGGCATCGTCCCGCAGGACACGGTGCTGTTCAACGACACCATCTTCTACAACATCGCCTACGGCCGCACCTCAGCCTCCCCGGCCGAGGTGGAGGAGGCGGCGCGGCTGGCGCACATCCACGACTTCGTCATGGCGCTGCCCGACGGCTACCAGACCACGGTGGGCGAGCGCGGGCTGAAGCTGTCCGGCGGCGAGAAGCAGCGCGTCGCCATCGCCCGCACCATCCTGAAGAACCCCGCCATCCTGATGTTCGACGAGGCGACCAGCGCGCTCGACACCCACACCGAGCGCGAGATCCAGGCCAACCTGCGCGAGGTCAGCCGCGGCCGCACCACGCTGGTGATCGCGCACCGGCTGTCCACGGTGGTGGACGCCGACGAGATCCTGGTGCTGGAGCAGGGCCGCATCATCGAGCGCGGCCGACACGCCGATCTGCTGGCGCAGGGCGGCGCCTACGCGGCGCTGTGGGCGCGCCAGCAGGACACCAGCCAGGGGCCGGAGCCGGTTCCGGGCGTGCTGGCGCCGACGTAATATCAAGT
>JAEYOB010000320.1 GCA_023412175.1 Pseudomonadota bacterium
CAAGAAGGTCACCGAAGAGGTCGTGAAGGCCACCGAGCACGCATAGGCGTTTCCCCAACCGGAAGCCCCTTCCCGACGCCGGCCGGGGAGGGGCTTTTCCGCGTCCCGGTGCGGGCGCGGGTATCCCCCAGGCAAAAAAATGGCTCCGCCAGCCGGGGGCTGCGGAGCCGCAGGGGAGGAAGCTACAGGGAGGAAATCGTGCAGTTCCGAGTTCATTCTGCCTGAAGTGCCTCAGGCGGCTAGTTCGGATTCTGTATACCAGACATGCGGTCGTTGGATACGGTATGCCAGTCCTCCCATTTGCCGGTCAGGCTTGAACCGTTGAAGACGGCCTTCTGCGAACACCGTGCGCAGCTCGGGAAAAAAGATGTTTCAGCGGCCGAGGCCTCATGCTCCGGCATGCTCCCGGTGGGCGGAACAGTTTGCGACCCCAACATATACTCTTGCCACCTCATTGGCATCTGGTATACCGCATCATCAATCCAAGCTCGCAAACCAAGAAGATGGGTAGGGAAAGCGCCGGACGCTGCGCAGCACAGGGATGGGAACGCCATGGATCGAATGAGATTCTCCGTAGAGCCCCTCGATCAAGGTTTGAGCTTCAAGGCCAAGGCTTATCAGGCGCTTCGCCAGGCGATCACGCAGATGGACATCTATGGCGAGCGCAGCGAAATCCGCCTGGACGAACGCCATCTCTGCGAGGCTCTCGGCGTCAGCCGCACCCCGGTGCGCGAGGCCATGGCGCTGCTGGAGCAGGAAGGCTTCATCCGCTCGCAGCCGCGCCGCGGGATCTACGTGGTCCGCAAGACCAAGGCGGAAATCGTCGAGATGATCACGGTGTGCGCCGCTCTCGAAGGCATGGCCGCCCGCCTCTTCGTCGAGCGCGCGACGGACCAGGGGGTGGAGGAGCTGAACGCCACCTTCGACCGGTTTTCCGAAGGCGCGCTGGCCGACCACGTCCTCGAATACTCAGACGCCAACGTCGCCTTCCATCAGGCGATCATCCAGGCTTCGGGCTGTGCGCTGATCGCCGATCTGACCGACCGTTTCTTCATCCACATGCGGGCGATCCGCCGGGTCACCATGCGCCGCGGCCGCCGCGCCGAAAAGTCCATCGTCGAGCACCGCGAGATCATCGAAGCCCTGATGAACCGGGACGCCGACCTCGCGGAGCTGCGGGTGCGCGAGCACACGCTCGACCTAGCGCGCTACGTGGAAAACCACTGCGACTTTCTCGATTGACCGAATTTGAACCTTCAAGAGCTCGGGGAGGGCCTACGCTCATGTCTAGTGCGGCTGCAACACTGGTTAAGAACCACGCCACGGACACTTCCGAAATCGACGCACCGCCGGCGCTGACGGATGGCTTCCAGCTCGTGATCGATGCGCTCAAGCTCAACGGCATCGAGAACCTCTACGCCGTTCCCGGCATTCCGATCTCGGATCTGCTCCGCATGGCACAGGCCGAGGGCATGCGCGTCATCTCGTTCCGGCACGAGCAGAACGCCGGCAACGCCGCCGCGATCGCCGGATTCCTGACGAAGCGGCCGGGCATCTGCCTCACCGTGTCGGCTCCGGGCTTCCTGAACGGCCTCACGGCGCTGGCCAACGCCACCACCAACTGCTTCCCGATGATCCTGGTCAGCGGCTCGTCCGAGCGCGAGATCGTCGATCTGCAGCAGGGCGACTACGAGGAGATGGACCAACTCGCCATCGCCAGGCCGCTGTGCAAGGTGGCCTTCCGCGTGCTGCACGCCCAGGACATCGGCATCGCCGTGGCACGCGCCATCCGCGCCGCCGTATCGGGCCGTCCGGGCGGCGTCTACCTCGACCTGCCGGCGAAGCTGTTCTCCCAGGTGATAGGTGCCGAGGAGGGCCGCAGGTCGCTCGTCAAGGTCATCGACCCGGCGCCGGCCCAGCTTCCCGCCCCATCCGCCGTGACGCGCGCGCTCGACGTGCTGAGGGGCGCCAGGCGGCCCCTGATCATCTTCGGCAAGGGCGCCGCCTATGCGCAGGCCGACGAGGAGATCCGCGCCTTCGTCGAGAAGACCGGCATCCCGTTCCTGCAGATGAGCATGGCCAAGGGCCTGCTGCCGGACACCCACCCGCTGTCGGCGGGCGCCGCGCGCTCGACGGTGCTGAAGGAGTCCGACGTCGTGCTGCTGGTGGGCGCGCGCCTGAACTGGCTGCTGTCGCACGGCAAGGGCAAGAGCTGGGGCGAGCCGGGCTCGAAGACGTTCATCCAGATCGACATCGAGCCGAAGGAGATGGACAGCAACGTCGAGATCGTCGCCCCGCTGGTCGGCGACATCGGGTCCTGCATCTCCGCGCTGCTGGCCGGCATCGGCGAGACGTGGCCGGCCCCGCCGGCCGACTGGATCAGCATGGTCGGCGCGCGCAAGGACGCGAACATCGCCAAGATGGCACCGAAGCTGATGAGCAACGCGTCGCCGATGAACTTCCACGGCGCGCTCTGGGCGCTGCGCCGCGTGGTGCAGGAGCGGCCGGACGCCATGCTGGTCAACGAGGGCGCCAACACGCTCGATCTGGCGCGCGGCATCATCGACATGTATCAGCCGCGCAAGCGCCTGGACGTCGGCACCTGGGGCGTGATGGGCATCGGCATGGGGTTCGCCGTCGCCGCCGCCGTGGAGAGCGGCAAGCCGGTGCTCGCCATCGAGGGCGACAGCGCCTTCGGCTTCTCCGGCATGGAGGTGGAGACGATCTGCCGGTACGACCTGCCGGTCTGCATCGTCGTCTTCAACAACAACGGCATCTACCGCGGCACCGACCTCAACCCGACGGGCAAGCCGGATCCCTCGCCGATGGTGTTCGTGCCGGGATCCCGTTACGACCGGATGATGGAAGCCTTCGGCGGCGTCGGTGTCCACGTCACGACGCCGGACGAGCTGTACCGCGCCGTCAGCGAGGCGATGGACTCCGGCAAGCCGACCCTCGTCAACGCGGTGATCGACCCGGCGGCCGGTACCGAGAGCGGCAATATCGGCAGCCTCAACCCGACCAGTTCGGTTCGCAAACCGCAGGGGCAGTGACGCCCCCGCGTTCCCGAGACGGACAGGGCGGCCCGCTCCCCGCGGGCGGGCCGCCCCGGAATAAGACAGCAATGGCAAGAGGGATGGCGATGGGTAAGGCTCTGGAAGGTGTGCGTATTCTCGACTTCACCCACGTTCAGTCGGGGCCGACCTGCACGCAGCTCCTTGCATGGTTCGGCGCCGACGTTATCAAGGTCGAGCGGCCGGGGGAGGGGGACATCACGCGCACGCAGTTGCGCGACATCCCCGACGCCGACAGCCTCTACTTCACGATGCTGAACCACAACAAGCGCTCCATCACGCTCGACACCAAGACTCCGCAGGGGAAGGCGGTGCTGGAGGAGCTGGTGAGGGTCTGCGACGTGCTGGTGGAGAATTTCGCTCCGGGCGTGCTCGACCGCATGGGCTTCTCCTGGGAGCGCATCCAGGAGCTGAACCCCCGCATGATCGTCGCCTCGGTCAAGGGCTTCGGCCCCGGCCCGTACGAGGACTGCAAGGTCTACGAGAACGTGGCGCAGTGCGCCGGCGGCGCCGCCTCCACCACCGGCTTCGACGACGGCCCGCCGATGGTCACCGGCGCGCAGATCGGCGACAGCGGCACCGGCTTGCATCTGGCGCTCGGCATCGTCACGGCGCTGTACCAGCGCACCCAGTCCGGCCGCGGGCAGAAGGTGCTGGCCGCCATGCAGGACGCCGTGCTGAACCTCTGCCGGGTCAAGCTGCGCGACCAGCAGCGGCTGGAGCGCGGTCCGCTCAAGGAATACCCGCAGTACCCGAACGGTACGTTCGGCGAGGCGGTGCCGCGCTCTGGCAACGCCTCGGGCGGCGGGCAGCCGGGCTGGATCCTCAAGTGCAAGGGGTGGGAGACCGACCCCAACGCCTACATCTACTTCATCACGCAGGCGCCGGTGTGGGGCAAGGTCTGCGAGGTGATCGGCAAGCCGGAATGGATCACCGATCCCGATTACGCTACGCCCGCCGCCCGCCTGCCTCGGCTGATGCACATCTTCGCCACCATCGAGGAGTGGACCAAGACCAGGACCAAGTTCGAGGTCATGGAGATCCTCAACGAACACGACATTCCCTGCGGCCCGATCCTGTCCATGAAGGAGATCGCCGAGGAGGAGTCGCTGCGGGCGACCGGCACCGTGGTGGAGGTCGATCACCCGATCCGCGGCACTTACCTTTCGGTCGGCAATCCGATCAAGCTGTCCGACATCCCGACCGAGGTCACACGCTCGCCACTGCTGGGCGAGCACACCGACGAGATCCTGCGCGACGTCCTCGGCTTCGACGAGCGGCGGATCGCGAAGGTCCGCGACGCCGGGGCTCTCGGTGCCGTCCAGCGTCTGGCCGCGGAGTGATGCGGACGGCGCCTGAAGGCGTCATCCGCATCACCCTTTCAATCAATGCTGTCGCATTGATCTGTCGGGTTTTACCGGCGGCGCTCGATGGAAGCCTTCAAGCGCCGCCGGTATGACAT
>JAEYOB010000359.1 GCA_023412175.1 Pseudomonadota bacterium
CGCTCCACCGGCAAGGTGGGCTGCGTGCTGGTGACCTCCGGCCCCGGTGCCACCAACGCGGTGACCGGCCTGCTGGACGCGCTGTGCGATTCGATTCCGATCGTCTGCCTGTCGGGGCAGGTGCCGACGCACCTGATCGGCAACGACGCCTTCCAGGAGGCCGACACGACCGGCATCACCCGGCCGTGCACCAAGCACAATTACCTGGTCAAGGACGTCAACAACCTCGCCCGCACGCTGCACGAGGCCTTCTACGTGGCGCGCACCGGCCGTCCCGGCCCGGTGGTGGTCGACCTGCCGAAGGACGTGCAATTTGCCGAGGGCACCTACGTGCCGCCCACCGAGGTGAAGCACAAGACCTACCGCCCGCAGGTGAAGCCGGAGCTGTCGCGCGTCGAGGAGGCCATCGAGCTGATCGCCGGCGCCAAGCGGCCGATCTTCTACACCGGCGGTGGCGTGGTGAACTCCGGCCCGATGGCGGCAAAGCTGCTGACCCAGTTCGCCAAGATGACCGGCATCCCGGTGACCTCCACCCTGATGGGCCTGGGCGCCTTCCCGGCGTCGGACCCGCAGTGGATGGGCATGCTGGGCATGCACGGCACCTACGAGGCCAATCTGGCCATGCACGGCTGCGACGTGATGATCAACATCGGCGCCCGCTTCGACGACCGCGTGACCGGCAAGCTGTCGGAGTTCGCGCCGGGCTCGAAGAAGATCCACGTCGACATCGACCCCAGCTCGATCAACAAGAACGTTGCCGTGGACATCGCCATCGTCGGCGACTGCGCGCACGTGCTTGAAGACATGATCCGCCTCTGGAAGGCCAAGCAGAAGCAGCTCGACAAGGCGGTGCTGAAGGACTGGTGGTCGAAGATCGAGGGCTGGCGCGGCCGCAACTGCCTGAACTACAACCGCACCGAAAGCGTCATCAAGCCGCAGTACGCACTGGAGCGGCTGCGCGAGGCGCTGAAGGGCAAGGACCACTACATCACCACGGAAGTGGGCCAGCACCAGATGTGGGCGGCGCAGTTCCTGCCCTTCGACCAGCCGAACCGCTGGCTGACCTCGGGCGGCCTGGGTACCATGGGCTACGGCCTGCCGGCGGCCATCGGCGCCCAGCTGGCGCACCCCGGCGCCGTCGTGGTGGACGTGTCGGGCGAAGCGTCGTTCCTGATGAACATGCAGGAGATCGGCACCGCGGTGCAGTACCGCGCCCCGGTCAAGATCTTCATCCTGAACAACAAGTACATGGGCATGGTGCGGCAGTGGCAGGAGCTGCTGCACGGCTCGCGCTATTCCGAGAGCTATTCGGAGGCGCTGCCCGACTTCGTGAAGCTGGCGGAGGCTTGGGGCTGCGTCGGCCTGCGCGCCGAGACGGTGGCCGACGTCGACAAGGTGATCGAGCAGATGCTGGCGGTGACCGACCGGCCGGTGATCGTCGACATCGTCGTCGATCCCAAGGAGAACTGCTTCCCCATGATTCCGGGCGGCAAGGCACACAACGAAATCCTGCTTGGCCCGGAGGACAGCCCGTCCCAGGCCACGCCGGAGGACGGCATGGTGCTGGTGTAAGAAAACCACGAGCTTGGCGGAGTTCCGGGTCATGGAAGAAAAGATCGAAAAGCACACCATCGCCGTGCTGGTGGACAACGAGCCGGGCGTGCTCGCCCGCGTCATCGGCCTGTTCTCGGGTCGCGGCTACAACATCGAGAGCCTGACGGTGGCCGAGGTGGATACCGCCGGCCACACCTCGCGCATCACGCTGGTCACCTCCGGCACGCGGATGATCGTCGAGCAGATCAAGGCGCAGCTCGACCGTCTCGTGCCGGTCCACAAGGTGCGCGACCTCACCGACGACGGCCCCCGCGTCGAGCGCGAACTGGCGCTGGTCAAGGTGGCCGGCACCGGCGACAAGCGCATCGAGGCGCTGCGGCTGGCCGACATCTACAAGGCGAACGTGGTGGACGCGACGCTGCCGTCCTTCATCTTCGAGCTGGTCGGCACCACCGAGCATGTCGAGGAGTTCATCGCGCTGATGAACCAGCTCGGCATGGTCGAGACGAGCCGCACCGGCGTGCTCGCCATGTCCAAGGGCGCTGCGGGGTTCTGAGCAGCGGACACCCCATCCACAGCCGGGGCGGAGTCGCTTGACGCGGCTGCGTCCCCGGTGGACTAATCCGCCCGCATCCGCGGGCAGCAACATTAGAGAAGACCAAGGAAACACCACCATGCGCGTCTACTACGATCGTGATGCCGACGTGAACCTGATCAAGGGCAAGAAGGTCGTCATCGTCGGCTACGGCAGCCAGGGCCACGCCCACGCCAACAACCTGCGTGACAGTGGCCTGAAGGACGTGCGCGTCGCGCTGCGTCCGGGTTCGGCCACGGCCAAGAAGGCCGAAGGCGCCGGCTTCACGGTCATGACCCCGGCCGAGGCCGCGGCATGGGCCGACGTGGTGATGATCCTCACCCCCGACGAGCTGCAGGCCGACCTGTACCGCGACGACCTCGCGAAGAACATGAAGGACGGCGCCTCGCTGGTGTTCGCGCACGGCCTGAACGTGCACTTCAACCTGATCGAGCCGCGCGCCGACCTCGACGTGTTCATGATCGCGCCGAAGGGCCCCGGCCACACCGTGCGCGGCGAGTACCAGCGCGGTGGCGGCGTGCCCTGCCTCGTGGCCGTGCACCAGAACGCCACCGGCAACGCGCTGGACATCGCGCTGTCCTACGCCTCGGCCATCGGTGGCGGCCGCGCCGGCATCATCGAGACGACCTTCAAGGAAGAGTGCGAGACCGACCTGTTCGGCGAGCAGGCCGTGCTGTGCGGCGGCCTGACCGAGCTGATCAAGGCCGGCTACGAGACGCTGACCGAAGCCGGCTACGCCCCGGAGATGGCCTACTTCGAGTGCCTGCACGAGGTGAAGCTGATCGTCGACCTGATGTACGAGGGCGGCATGGCCAACATGCGCTACTCGATCTCCAACACCGCCGAGTACGGCGACTACAAGACCGGCCCGCGGATCGTCACCGCCGAGACCAAGGCCGAGATGAAGCGCGTCCTGGACGACATCCAGTCCGGCCGCTTCGTGCGCGACTGGATGCTGGAGTGCAAGGCCGGCCAGCCGAGCTTCAAGGCGACCCGCCGCCGCAACGCCGAGCACTCGATCGAGCAGGTCGGCGAGAAGCTGCGCGCCATGATGCCCTGGATCGCCGAGCGCCGTCTGGTCGATAAGGCCAAGAACTGAGCTTCGGCCTCAAGTCCGGAAACGGAAAGCGCGCCCCGCGGGGCGCGCTTTTTGCTTTTCATGAAGGGTGAGGGGCGAGGCCGCTACTTCCCGTTCCGGTTCGCCACCGCCAGCTTCGGCAGCTTCTCGGCAATGCCGTACAGGCTCTCGCGGCGGCGGATCTCCGCAAACACCTCGTCGGGGTGGATGTCCAGGGCAGCCCACAGCACCGCGATGTTGTACAGCAGGTCGGCGCTCTCGTTGATCACGCCCTGGCGGTCTTCGGCCATGGCGTCCAGCGCCACCTCGACCGCTTCCTCGCCGACCTTCTTGGCGATCTTTTTCGGGCCGGCGGCGAACAGCTTGGCCGTGCGCGAATCCGAGGGTTCGCGGCCCTTGCGCGCATGGACGGAATTGTAAAGGTGAAGGAGATCGTCCGACATTCTGTGATTTCTTCTTTTTTCCGTTGGCGTGCCCGGCGCCGAATTTTTCCTTTCTTTAGGTAATCTTTATGCACGGGCTTTTCCAGCACCCAACCGGCCAGGGCGGGCAGAAGTTCCTTTCGGCCGTGGTATGTCGTTCGGTCAGGTTTCCTGACGAACGGTGAGCCCGCTCGCCTCGTCGGCCTTGGGGCGCTGGTCGGCGAGCGGCTGGCCGGTGACCACGAAATGCACGATCTCTGCGATGTTCGTGGCGTGGTCGCCGATGCGTTCCAGGTTCTTCGCCATGAACAGCAGGTGCATGTGCCCGGCGAAGCGCCCCGGCGCGGCTCCGGCCGATTGCATGATCTCCTGAACGAGACTGGAGTACAGTGCGTCCACCTCGTCGTCGTTGCGCCAGACCTGCAGGGCCTGCTGGGCATCGCCCTCGACATAGGCGTCGATGGCCGTGCCCAGGCGCTCGCGCACCAGCCGGCCGAGCTTGGGCAGCGCGGCCAGGGCCGGCGTTTCCGGCAGATCGCGCAGCGCCGCCGAGCGCTTGGCGATGTTGGCGGCATAGTCGCCGACGCGCTCCAGGTTGCCGGCCATCTTCAGGGCCGCCATCACCTCGCGCAGGTCGTCGGCGACCGGCTGGCGCAGCACCAGCAGGCGCATGCAGGCGGCCTCGATCTCCTGCTCCTCGCGGTCCAACCGGCCGTCTCCGCGCACCACCTCGCCGGCGAGCGCGGGATCGCGCTGCACCAGGCAGGCAAGCGCGCCGTCCATCTGCGTCTCGGCCGCCCCAGCCATCTCCACCACGCTGGAACGCAGCTTCTTCAGCGCTTCCTCGTAGGCGGTGACGATGTGGCGGTTGCTCTGCTTCATGATGGTCTCCGGGGGCATCTGGGGCGCGGTGCATGCGGGCACGGCACGTACCGACACCTTACGCAGTTGTCGCGCGGGTGGCATCAGATAAGGTGCGCAAGCGCCCCGGCGCGGTGGAGCCGCGTGTTTCCTTCCGTCACAAAGCCGTTGCGGCGCCGGGGGACTCACCCTAGAACACGAACTGCTCGCGGCGTGCATTGGCATAACGGAAAATTAACCCTGATGGGCCAGTGTTTGCACCGCCGGAGGCGTTCTGGAAGGTTCCCTCCGGTCCACACTCTTCGCTTGAGCGTGGTGGTGTGTTCGTCTATGCAACGGACGGCGGATGCGGTTTGCGAACCGTGCTGCCGGCCAGGCCGTCTCAACCGCATGAAGAAGTAGTCGGGTCCATGCTTTCCAAACTTCTCGGCGTTCTGTCCGCCGACATGGCGATCGATCTGGGGACGGCCAACACCCTGGTCTACGTAAAGGGCCGCGGCATCGTCCTGAACGAGCCGTCGGTGGTGGCCATCGCCAACGTCCGCGGCAAGAAGCAGGTGCTCGCCGTCGGCGACGAGGCGAAGATGATGCTGGGCCGCACGCCAGGCAACATCCAGGCCATCCGTCCCCTCCGCGACGGCGTCATCGCCGACTTCGAAGTCGCGGAGGAGATGATCAAGCACTTCATCCGCAAGGTGCACAACCGCCGCAGCTTCGCCAGCCCGCAGGTCATCATCTGCGTGCCGTCGGGCTCTACCGCGGTCGAGCGCCGGGCCATCCAGGAATCGGCCGAGGCCGCCGGTGCGCGCCGGGTCTTCCTCATCGAGGAGCCCATGGCCGCCGCCATCGGCGCCGGGCTTCCGGTGACGGAGCCCACCGGCTCCATGGTCGTCGACATCGGCGGCGGCACCACCGAGGTGGCCGTCCTGTCGC
>JAEYOB010000467.1 GCA_023412175.1 Pseudomonadota bacterium
GCGCGGATCATCTCGACGCCGGCCGCCGCGGTCTGGCGGGTGCCGCCGCTGTCCTGGATCTTCATCACCTGGAACAGCGGCCCCGGCGTGATGCCGTAAGCGTCCAGCAGGAAGTCGATCTGGTTGACCTCGCAGCCCAGCCCCACCATCAGCACGCCGGCGAAGTTCGGGTTGCGGGCGTAGCCCCACAGCGTGCGCTGGAGGATGTCGTAGCCGTCGCCGTCGCCGGCCATGCCGCAGCCGGTGCCGTGCGTCAGCGCCACCACCCCGTCCACGTTGGGGAAGTGCGGCAGCAGCTCGCGCTCTACCGTCCGGGCGATCATGCGGGCGACGGTGGCCGAGCAGTTCACGCTGGTCAGCACGCCGATGTAGTTGCGCGTGCCGATCCGGCCGTCGGCGCGGACATAGCCCTGGAAGGTGGCGCACTCCGCCTCCGGCACGAAGGATGTCGGGCGTGCGTCGGCGCCGAAGGCATAGTCGCGCTCGAAGTCGTGCAGGCCCATGTTCTGCACGTGCACGTGGTCGCCGGGGCCGATGTCCTCGGTGGCGAAGCCGATGATCTGGTTGTAGCGGCGCACCGGCTCACCTTCGCCGATGGGGGCGGTGGCGACCTTGTGGCCGGCCGGGATGGCGTCGCGGGTGGTGACGCCCTCGCCGGGAAGCGCTGTGCCGGGCGATAGTTCCTCGCGTGCGATCACCACGTTGTCGGCAGCGTTGAGGCGGACGGTCGGGGAGAGGGCGGCGATGTCGCTCATGGCATGGCCTCGACGGTGCGGCGCGCCCCCTGGTCGAGCAGGCGGCTGAGGGCGGCGGTGACGGAAGCGGCGAAGACGGGGGTGCGCGGCAGGTCGTCGCCGAAGACCTCGCGGACGGCCAGCAGGGCGGGGGCGAGGGACGCGGCGTCCAGGCCCGTCCGGGCGGCGATCCCGGCGAAGCGTTCGGCCAGCGGGTCGCGCACGTCGATGGGCCGGCCGTTTTCGTCGCGACCGGCGACGTAGCGCATCCAGGCCGCGACGCCGAGCGCCAGCCGGTCGATGGAGGCCCCCGCCGCGAGCCGATCGCGGATGGTGCCGAGCAGCCGCTGCGGCAGCTTCTGCGAGCCGTCCATGGCGATCTGCCACGTGCGGTGCTTCAGCGCCGGGTTGGCGAAGCGCTCCAACAGCGCCGCCTTGTAGCGGCCCAGGTCGGCGCCGGGCGGGACCTGGAGGGTGGGCGTCACCTCCTCGTCCATCAGCTCGCGGATCAGGCGGGCGTAGGCCGGGTCGGCGATGGTGTCGGACACCGTCTGGTAGCCGCCGAGATAGCCGAGATAGGCCAGCGTCGAGTGGCTGCCGTTGAGCAGCCGCAGCTTCATCGTCTCGTAGGGATGGACATCGGAGACCAGCTCGGCGCCCTCCAGCTCCCAGGCCGGGCGGCCGGTGGGGAAGCGGTCCTCGATGACCCACTGCGTGAACGGCTCGGTCATCACCGGCCAGGAATCCTCGCAGCCCAGGCGGCGGGCGACGGCGGCGCGGTCGTCGTCGGTGGTGGCGGGTACGATCCGGTCCACCATGCTGTTCGGGCAGGCCACATGATCCGCGACCCAGCGGCCGAGATCCGGATCGCGCAGCGCGGCGAAGCGGCCGAGGATGCGCGCCAGCGTGTCGCCGTTGCCCGGCAGGTTGTCGCAGGACAGCCCGGTGAAGGGCGCCACCCCGGCACGACGGCGGCGGTCCAGCGCCTCGACCAAGAAGCCCGGCGCGGTCTCCGGCCGCTGCGGGTTCGTCAGATCGTGGCGGATGCCCGGATGCTCCTCGTTGAGGTCGCCGGTCGCCGGGTCGTGGCAGTAGCCCTTCTCGGTGACGGTCAGGGTGACGACGCGCACCTCCGGGCGGGTCAGCCGCTCCAGCACCGCTTGCCCGTCCTCGGGCGCCACCAACACTTCTGTGACCGAGCCGACGACGCGGAGCCGCTCACCCCCGGCATCGCGCACCGCCACCGTGTAGAGGCCGTCCTGCGGTGCCAGGGCGTCGCGGGTGTCGGGGCTGCGCAGGCTGACGCCGCAGATGCCCCAAGGGCCGAAGGCGCGGTTCAGGGCGTCGTCGGTGTAGGCCGCCTGATGGGCGCGGTGGAAGGCGCCGATGCCGAGGTGGACGATGCCGGTGGTCAGCGCGCCGCGGTTGTAGCCGGGCCGCCGGACATCGGCGGGCAGAGCGGCGAGGCCGTCGGGGTGCAGGCGGCTCACAGCTTGTACGCCTTCTTGGCGAGGGTGTAGGCGAGGTCGACGGCCAGCTCGGCGGCCTCGTCCTCGTCCAGCCGGTGTTCGGCGACCAGCCGGGCCAGGAAGGCGCAGTCGATGCGGCGGGCGACGTCGTGCCGGGCCGGGATCGAGCAGAAGGCACGGGTGTCGTCGTTGAAGCCGACCGTGTTGTAGAAGCCGGCGGTCTCCGTGGTCATCTCGCGGAAGCGGCGCATGCCCTCTGGGCTGTCGTGGAACCACCATGCCGGGCCGAGGCGCAACGCCGGGTAGTGGCCGGCCAGCGGCGCCAACTCGCGGCTGTAACTGGTCTCGTCCAGGGTGAACAGGATGATGGTCAGGTCGCGCTCGTTGCCGAAGCGGTCGAGCAGCGGCTTCAGCGCGCGGACGTAATCGGTGCGCGTCGGGATGTCCGCGCCCTTGTCACGCCCGAAGGCGGCGAAGAGGTGCGGGTTGTGGTTGCGCAAGCTGCCGGGATGGATCTGCATGACCAGCCCGTCCTCCAGGCTCATGCGCGCCATCTCCGTCAGCATCTGGCCGCGGAACAGCTCGGCCTCGGCCGGGGTGAGGGCGGTGCGCAACGCCTTGTCGAACAGCGCGGCGGCCTCGTCGGCAGGCAGGTCGGCGGTGGCCGCGGTGGGGTGGCCGTGGTCGGTGGAGGTGGCGCCGAACTCCTTGAAGACCTGCCGGCGCTTGGCCAGCGCGGCCAGATAGCCGGTCCAACGTGTGGTGTCCTCGCCGGTCAGCTCGGCGAGCGCGGCGATGTTGTCGCGGAAGCCTTCGAACTCAGGATCGACGACCGGATCGGGGCGGAAGGCGGTAAGCACGCGCCCGGTCCAGCCGCTCTCGCGGATGGCCTGGTGGTGCTCCAGCGGGTCGAGCGGGGATTCGGTGGTGGCGATCGCCTCGATGTTGAACCGCTCGAACAGGGCGCGCGGGCGGTATTCGGGACGGCGCAGGCGCTCGTCCACCTGATCGTAGATGCGGTCGGCGGTGGCCGGACCCAGGCGTTCGGTGACGCCGAACACGGTTTCCAGCGCGTGCTCCAGCCACAGCCGCGTCGGCGTGCCGCGGAACAGGTGCCAGTGTGCGGCGAACAAGCGCCAGATGGCGCGCGGGTCGGTCTCGACCGGGCCGCCGTCCTTGCACGGGATGCCCAGGCTCTCCAGCCGGACGCCCTGGCTGTAAAGCATCCGGTAGATGTAGTGGTCGGGCACCACGAACAGCGCCGCCGGGTCGGGGAAGGGTTCGTTGCGGGCGAACCACGCCGGGTCCGTGTGCCCGTGCGGGCTGACGATCGGGAGGTGGCTGACCTGGGCGTACAGCCGGCGCGCGACGGCGCGCTG
>JAEYOB010000478.1 GCA_023412175.1 Pseudomonadota bacterium
GCCGACTGGAGTTCGTCGGCCTGTCCGGCGCGTCGGAGCCGGCGCCGCGCCGCATGACCGGCATCGCCGAATTCGACCGCGTCTGCGGCGGCGGGCTGGTGCCCGGTTCGGCGGTGCTGATCGGCGGCGATCCCGGCATCGGCAAGTCCACCCTGCTGCTCCAGGCCGTCGGCCGTCTGGCGCAGGACTGGCGCTGCGCCTACGTCTCGGGCGAGGAGGCGGTGGATCAGGTGCGCCTGCGCGCCCAGCGCCTGGGCGTCGTCTCGGCCCCGGTGGACTTGGCGTCGGCCACCAACGTGCGCGACATCGTCGCCACGCTGGACAGCGGCGAGTGCCCCGGCATCATCGTCATCGATTCCATCCAGACCATGTACGTGGACACGCTGGACAGCGCACCCGGCACGGTGGCGCAGGTGCGCGCCTCGGCGCAGGAGCTGATCCGCGTCGCCAAGCGGCGCGGCGTCGTGCTGCTGCTGGTCGGGCACGTCACCAAGGAGGGCATGATCGCCGGCCCCCGCGTGCTGGAGCACATGGTGGACACCGTGCTCTATTTCGAAGGCGAGCGCGGCCACCAGTTCCGCATCCTGCGCGCGGTCAAGAACCGCTTCGGCCCGACCGACGAGATCGGCGTGTTCGAGATGGGCGATTCCGGCTTGTCGGAGGTCGCGAACCCCTCCGCCCTGTTCCTGGCGGAGCGGCGCGGGGACGTGTCGGGCGCGGCGGTGTTCGCCGGCATGGAGGGGTCGCGCCCTGTGCTGGTGGAGGTGCAGGCGCTGGTTGCCCCCTCGCCGCTCGGCACGCCGCGGCGCGCGGTGGTCGGCTGGGACTCGGCCCGTCTCGCCATGGTGCTGGCGGTGCTGGAGGCGCGCTGCGGCGTCCAGATCGGCGCCAACGACGTCTACCTGAACGTCGCCGGCGGCCTGCGCATCGGCGAGCCGGCGGCCGATCTTGCGGTGGCGGCCGCACTGGTTTCCTCGCTGACCGGCGAGCCGGTCCCGGCCGACGCCGTGGTGTTCGGCGAGATCGGGCTGTCCGGCGAGGTGCGTGCGGTCAGCCAGACCGACACCCGCCTTAAGGAAGCCGCAAAGCTGGGGTTTTCAACGGCGATCATTCCGGCTAGACGAAGCACCGGCAAGGGGGGCGGACGGAGCGACACGCCGCTGCGGACGGTGGAGATTCACCACCTCGGCGAACTGATGCCGCTGTTCCAGACGGACGGCGGCGGCAGCCGCGGCCGGGCACGGTAAGGTGGGCACGATAGGGGTTCGAGGATAGCGGAGCATGGACAATTTCCCGATCAACCCGGCGGACGGCGTGGTGTTCGCCGTGCTGCTGCTGTCGGCGCTGCTGGCCTTCACGCGCGGCATGGTGGCCGAAGTGCTGTCGCTGGCCGCCTGGGCCGGCGCGGCGCTGATCTCGCTGTACGCGCTGCCCTTCGCCCTCCCCTCCGTGCAGGCCTACGTGAAGGTCGAGATGGTGGCGTACGTCATCACGGCGGCCGGCCTGTTCATCGTGTCGCTGGTAATCCTCACCATCCTGTTCGGCCGGATCTCGCGCGGCGTGCAGAATTCGTCGCTGTCCGCCTTGGACCGCTCGCTGGGCTTCCTGTTCGGGCTGTTCAAGGGTGGCGTTCTGGTGTCCGTCGCCTATCTCTTCTTCGCATGGCTGGTGCCTGCGGCCGAGCAACCGCAGTGGCTCCAGCAGGCCAAGACCCGGCCGCTGATGGCCGCCGGCGCCGGCATGATCTATGAATTCGTGCCCGCGAACCTGCGGACGGAAGGGTTGAACCAAGCCGATCTGGCGCGGGATCGCGCGCGCCAGGCGATCGAGGCGAAGGAGGCGCTGGACCGCCTCACCTCGCCCGTCCCGGCCGGCGGGAAGACGGGTGCACCACCCGCCGATACCGGCTATAAGGAGCGCGATCGCGGTGAAATCGACCGCCTGATCCAGAACACGCGCTGAGTCGGGTCCGTGCAAAACGAGGATTCTTCGATGCTGACGACGCATCCCTTCGACGACGACAAGCTGCGCGAGGAGTGCGGCGTGTTCGGCATCTACGCGCACCTGCAGGCCGCAGCCATCACCGCGCTCGGCCTGCACGCGCTGCAGCACCGCGGCCAGGAGGCGGCGGGCATCGCCAGCTTCGACGACTGCGATTTCCGCGTCGAGCACACGATGGGCCTCGTCGGCGACCATTTCTCCAAGGAAAGCGTCATCGGACGCCTCAAGGGCGAGATGGCCATCGGCCATGTGCGCTACGCCACGACCGGCGACACCACGCTGCGCAACGTCCAGCCGCTGTGCGCCGACCTCGAGTTCGGCAGCTTCGCGCTGGCGCACAACGGCAACCTGACCAACGCCCAGACGCTGCGCCGCCAACTGGTGCGCCGCGGTTGCCTGTTCCAGTCCACCACCGACACCGAGGTGATCGTTCACCTTATGGCGCTGGCCCGCGGCGGCAGCCCGGTGGACCGCATGATCGAAGCAGTGCGGCAGGTCGAGGGCGCCTTCTCCCTGGTCGCCGCCGCGCGCGGCGTGGTGATCGGCGTGCGCGACCCGCTCGGCGTCCGGCCGCTGGTGCTGGGGAAGCTGGGCGACGCCCACATCCTGACCAGCGAGACCTGCGCGCTCGACATCGTCGGCGCCGACTATGTCCGCGACGTCGAGCCGGGCGAAATGGTGGTGCTGGACCAGTCCGGCGTGCACAGCCTGCGCCCGTTCCAGCCGCAGGGCCGCCGCTTCTGCATCTTCGAGTACATCTACTTCGCCCGTCCCGACAGCATCATGGAAGGCTCCTCGGTCTACGAGGCGCGCCAGCGCATCGGCCGGGAGCTCGCCCGCGAGGCGGCGGTGGAAGCGGACTACGTGGTGCCGGTGCCGGACAGCGGCGTGCCGGCGGCGCTGGGCTACGCGGCGCAGAGCGGCATCCCGTTCGAGCTGGGCATCATCCGGAACCACTATGTCGGCCGCACCTTCATCGAGCCGACCGACCAGATCCGCCACCTCGGCGTCAAGCTGAAGCACAACGCCAACCGGCACATGATCGAGGGCAAGCGGGTCATCCTGGTGGACGATTCCATCGTGCGCGGCACGACGTCCAAGAAGATCGTCGACATGATGCGGGCCGCCGGCGCCAAGGAGGTGCACATGCGCATCTCCAGCCCGCCGACCTCGCACCCCTGCTTCTACGGCATCGACACGCCCGAACAGTCGAAGCTGCTGGCGCACCGCATGACGGTGGAGCAGATGCGAGAGTTCATCCAGGCCGACAGCCTCGCCTTCATCTCGCTCGACGGGCTGTACCGCGCCATGGGCGAGACGCACCGCGACCCGAAGTCGCTGAAGTTCTGCGACGCCTGCTTCACCGGCGAGTACCCGATCCCGCTCACCGACACGCACGACGCCCCGGAACAGCCGGTCCGCGCCGCCCTGCGCGCGTAAGCGCTTCTCTCCGCCCGCGTGCGGCGCTCCGGAACGGGCGCCCGCGTGGGCTTCGTTTGTCCACCCCGCCACCACAGAGCTTCCGCATGTCCCGTCTCGCCGGCCGCTACGCCCTGATCACCGGAGCCTCCCGCGGCATCGGCGCCGCTGTCGCAAAGCGCTTCGCCGCCGAAGGCGCGCACGTCATCCTCACCGCGCGCACCGTCGGCGGCCTGGAGGAGACCTACGACGCCATCGAGCAGGCCGGCGGCACCGCCACCGCCATCCCGCTGGACCTGCGCAAGTTCGACCAGATCGATGCGATGGGCGCCGCGATCTTCGAGCGGTTCGGCCGCCTCGACATTCTCGTCGGCAACGCCGCCGTGCTGGAGACGCTGGGTCCGGTCGCCCAGTTCGACCCGAAGCTATGGCAGCGCATCCTCGACACCAACGTCACCGCCAACTACCGCCTGATCCGCAGCTTCGACCGACTGCTGCGGGCGTCGGACGCCGGACGCGCGATCTTCGTCACCTCCGGCGCGGCCAAGTCGCCCTATCCGTACTGGGGCCCCTACGCGGTCAGCAAGGCGGCGCTGGAGATGATGGTGAAGACCTACGCCCTGGAGATCGCCAAGTCCAACCTGCGGGTCAACCTGCTGGATCCCGGCGTGGTGCGCACCAAGATGCGCGTCCAGGCGTTCCCCGGCGAAAATCCCGAGACCCTGCCGGCTCCAGAGGAGATCACCGACCGCTTCGTCGACTTGGCCGAACCGGCCTGCACGCTGCACGGCGAAGTCGTATCGGTCTGATCGCCTGCCGTCACGGCCGGTTTCCACAAACAACAACGCCGCCATCCATTCGGATGGCGGCGTTTTCCTTTGCCGAAGGCGCCCCGTCGAAGACCTCGGCGTCATTCCTCCGCGAACGGGTTCTTGCGCTTGCGCAGCACCATACGCAGCGGCACGCCGGGCATGTCGAAGGTATCCCTCAGACCCGACACAAGATAGCGCTGGTACGCCTCGGGCAGGTCCATCGGCTTGTTGACGAAGAGCGCGAAGGTCGGCGGCCGCGTCTTCACCTGCGTCATGTAGCGGATCTTTAGCCGGCGGCCCTCGACCAGCGGCGGCGGATGGTGCTCCAGCACGCCCGAGAGCCAGCGGTTGAGCTGCGCCGTCGGCACGCGGCGGTTCCACACCTCGTAGGTCGCCAGCACCGCGTCGAGCAGGGTGTCGAGCTTCTGCCGCTTCAGCGCGGAGATGGTTACCACCTGCACGCCCTTGGCCTGCGCCAGCGAGGCCTGCAGCTTGTCCTCGACCTCCTTCAGCGCCAGAGCGCGGTTCTCGACCGCGTCCCACTTGTTGATCGCCAGGACCAGCGCGCGTCCCTCGTCGATCACCGTACGGGCGATGGTCAGGTCCTGCTTGTCGAGGATCTGGTCGGCATCCACCACCAGCACCACGACCTGCGCCATGCGCACCACGCGGAGGGCGTCGGCCACCGCCAGCTTCTCGACCTTGGCCTCGACGCGGGCGCGGCGGCGGATGCCCGCCGTGTCCACCAGACGGAAGGCGCGGTCGCGCCATGTCCAATCCACCGAGATGGCGTCGCGCGTCATACCGGCCTCGGGGCCGGTCAGCACCCGCTCCTCGCCGATCAGGCTGTTGAGCAGAGTGGACTTGCCGACGTTCGGGCGGCCGACGATGGCGATCTGGATCGGCTTGGCCCGCTCCTCCTCCGGCTCCGGCAGGTCGCCGATGCCCTCGACCTCCGGGTCGGCGGGCAGTTCCTTCCTTTCGCCGCGCCGGCGCCGGGCCGGCGCCTCTTCCTTCGGGGCGTAGGGCATCAGCGCCTCGACGAGGTCGGCCATGCCCTCGCCATGCTCGGCGGACAGCGGCACCGGGTCGCCGAGACCCAGTTCGAACGCTTCGAACAGGCCGGGCATGCCGGCCTTGCCCTCGGCCTTGTTGGCAACGAGAACCACCGGCGTCTTCGACTTGCGCAGCAGCGTGGCGAAGTGACGGTCGAGCGGCGTCACGCCGGCCCGCGCGTCAATGAGGAACAACGCGACGTCGGCGCGTTCCAGCGCCTGCTCGGTCTGGCGGCGCATGCGCGCCTCCAGGCTGTCGTCGGTGGCGTCCTCCAGCCCGGCGGTGTCGACAATGGTGAAGGACAGTCCGCCCACGAAGCCGTCGGCCGAACGCCAGTCGCGCGTCACGCCCGGCGTGTCGTCGACCAGCGCCAGCTTCTTGCCGGCGAGGCGGTTGAAGAGTGTCGACTTGCCCACGTTCGGGCGGCCGACGATGGCGACGGTAAACGACATATGGCCGGCAATCCCCAAATGGCGGTTCAGCGGTACGCGACGAGCGTTCCGTTATCGCTCAACACATAGAGGGTGTTATTGGCCACAACCGGCGGCAAGTAAGTGGAGTCCGGCAGCTTGGTGCGGCTGAGTTCCGCCCCGTTGACCGGGTCGAGCGCCACCAGAACACCGTGCGAGCCGGCGAGCCACAGCTTGCCCCCCGCCAGCACCGGGCCGGCCCAGGCGACCAGAGTCGACTTGTTGTCCTTCGGGTCCTTGTGCTTCTCCAACTGGCTCACCCAGTGGACCCGGCCGGACCTGCGGTTCAGCGCCACCACTTCGCTGTCGTTGTCGACGACGAACAGGTGTTCACCGGCCAGCCACGGCGTCTGGACGCCGCCGATCTCGACCTCCCACAGGCGCGCGCCCATACGCTCGTCCAGCGCCACCATGCGGCCGGAATGGCCGATGGCGTAAACCTGACCGCGGTCGATCACCGGCAGGCCGCGGATATCGGCAATTCCGCTCAGCGCGCCGCCGCGGCGGATCGCCGCCAGGCTGTCCTGCCAGGCGACACGGCCGTTCTCAATGCGCAGCCCGAACAGTTCGCCCGAGGAATAGGGCACCACGACCAGCGTGCCGTTGACGGCCGGGCTGGCCGATCCCAGCAGGCCGGCGTTCTCCAGGATGCCGGCATGGTTCCACTTCACCGCACCGTCGGCGGCGGACAGCGCGAAGGTCTGGTTGTCGAGCGTCAGCACGACGACGGTTCCGCCGGACACGGTGGGCGCGCCGCGCACCGGGCCGGTAACGCGCTTGCGCCAAGCGATGGTGCCGTTGGATGGGTCAAGCGCGATCACCTCGCCGTAGCCGGTCGAGGCGAACAGCTGCCCATCGGCAAATGCGACGCCGCCGCCCATGGTGTCGCCACGCCGCTTTTCCGGCCGCAGGTCGACGCGCCAGAGCTGCCGGCCGGTGGCCGCGTCGAGCGCCGTCACGTGCGCCCCGGCATCCATGGCATAGATGCGCCCCTGCGCCACCACCGGCGTGCTCAGCAGCGCCTCGGAGTCGCTGGAGCCGCTGCCGATGCTGGCGTTCCACGCCTGCGTGGGCGCCGCAGCAAGCGCCGGGTGCCCCATGGAGTGGTCGGGGTTGCCGCCCGCCTGGGGCCACGCCTCATTGATCTGTGCGGCGGGCAGCGTCACCGGCGTGCCGGCGAGCTGGGAATCCGGCTCCACCTTGCGTTCGCCCACCAGGACGGCGATCCGTTCGCCCGGCAGGGCGGGTTCTGGAGTCTTGCTGAACCAGCCGCCGACGGTGTCGCAGCCCGCCAGCGCGAGGGCGAACAGGGACGCGGATAAGAGGGCGGCGCGACGGGGGGTGCTGCGGGTGGTGCGGGTCATCAGCTCTTGCCGTAAAGGGCGGCGAGGTCGGCTGCCCGCGAGCGCACGCCCGACGGAGCCAGCGAATCGTCCGCGAGTTGCTGGAACAGGGTGCGGGCGCGCTCGCGTTCGCCGGCACGGGCGGCGAGCAGCCCCGTCATCTCGCGCGCCGAGAAGCGCCACGGGCTGGCATCCACCGTCAGCGGCTGGAGGCGCGCCTGGAGCTGCGCCGCATCGCCGGAGCCGATCTGGTGCATGATCGAGAGCAGGGTCGCCAAGTC
This sequence comes from Pseudomonadota bacterium, assembly GCA_023412175.1. Classification (GTDB taxonomy): domain Bacteria; phylum Pseudomonadota; class Alphaproteobacteria; order Azospirillales; family Azospirillaceae; genus Azospirillum. The sequence continues at coordinate 7,383 of JAEYOB010000478.1, forward strand.
CCGGTAGGTGGCTTGAGCCGCCGTGTTGGACGCCACGGAGTCATAGATGGCCACGGCCTCGGCCGTCTTGCCCTCGCCGACGCGCAACGCCGCCTCGTTCAGGCGGGCCAGCACCGCGAGATCGGCCGGCGCCTTGCCGGCATAGGACGAAAGCGCGTCGATGCCCTGCTGCGGACCGGCCGCGGTCTGCGAAAGGGCGCTGACCAGCTGCCCGGTTTCCGCCTCGCGCTGGGATTTCCGCCAGCCCTGCCACGCTTGCCAGCCGGCGGTCGCGGCGACCAGCAGCAGCAGCACGGCACCGAAGATGCCGCCATAGCGCTTCATGAACTGCGTCGTGCGGTCGCGGCGCAGATCCTCGTCGACTTCCTGGAAAATGTCGCTCATGGGTCTTCGACGGCGTCCTTGTGGGGCATTCGGCGGCGCGTCCCGGTGGGACGTCCGGAACGGAGTCTCAAAGGGGCCGGATAGCAGAGGGAAGCGTCTCCGGTCAAGATCGCACGCACCGCTGACGTCAGCCGGGCCGGCATTGGCAGGGCATCGCCGACGACATGCGGAAACACCAAGGGCACCGGGGCGGTCATCCCCGGTGCCCTTGGTGTCGCCCTTCCCTTCCCGGCCGGCCCTCAGGCGGATCCGGAAATGGAACGGTTCCGGTCAGGAGGCCATCGCCGCGGCGGCGATGACGGCCTGGGTGCGGTTCTTGACGCCCAGCGACTTGAAAATCGCCGTAACGTGGATCTTGACCGTGCCTTCGGACAGCCCCAGCTCATAGGCGATCTGCTTGTTCGACTTGCCGGCGCGGAGACAGTCGAGCACTTCGCGCTGCCGTTGCGTCAACCCGTAGTTTCCACTGCGGTCGGCCGCCGGATCTGCGGGACGGCGGCGGGGGGAGACATCATCACCGAAGGTGATTGCGCCCGGCGGAACATAGATGCCGCCGGAGAACACGAGATTCAGCGCGCCCATCATGACCTTGACGCTGCTGGACTTCGGGATGTAGCCGGTGGCGCCGGCATCCAGCGCGCCGCGGATGTCGCTCAACGCTTCGGACGCGGAGATCACGACGACCGGCGTGCCGGGCTGGAGTTCGTGCACCTCGCGCATGCCCTCGAACCCCGGCCAGCCGGGCATATGGAGATCCATCAGCACCACATCGAAGCGTTCGCCGGTGCGGCAGTGTTCGATCAGTTCGCCGAAGGTACCCGCCTCGATGAAGGTGGCGTCGGCGTGCAACTGCTCAAGCAGGCGGCGCAGTCCCTCGCGGAACAACAGATGGTCGTCACCGATCAGAATCTTCATGTTCCCGTCCACCCCTCTCTGGTCCGGCCTGGCTGGCCGATCGAACTCGTTCAGCTCCCCTTCCCACGCCGAAGGAGAAGTGCGCTACCCGACAGCATCGGCCGGCATGCAGAGACAGGTACCACAATCGATGGTGTCTAAATATATCCACAAGTGCCATAGAACGTTTGCGATCATAGAATTGGCCTTCGGCACTACGATGCGCGCCTCGCCGGCAATCACCTCACCCGAAAGGGCTAGGACCAGCCGAAAGGCATATTTATGCACACTCCCCCAAGCTGCAAGCCGGCAATGAACAGCGGCAAAACGCCAAACATCTATTTTCATCTCTCGCAGGGCGAGCAGGTTATTACTTATATTCATGAGATGTGGCGTGCTGTCAGGACGTATACGGCGCTGATCGGCAGCATCATCTGTACCGACGTACAGTCCAATGCTTTACCCGACGCACGTTGTGTGGCGCACTTTTGCGCACGCGCGATACGGAAGTGTTATCACGAGGAGATCCGTCGCCGCCAATAAGCTCGGCTTGACGAACTCGACTGATAAGCTATCGTTTGATTTACAGGGATCGCATATAATTTATAAGATTGACAAGACGGTGTCAAGTTTCTTTGCAGAATTTAATCAGGCTTTACCGAAAAGTGATGGACGCTTTACGCGATTTCGCTACCCCACACGCGGAAGGTGACCCGACAAGCAACGGAGCCCCGAAACGGGCCGGCCGTGGATGCCCCCAGAAAAATGAGCCAGAGCTGACCCCATGCACACGACCCATGAGTACGCGCCAGAGAGAGCATCGCCAACGACCCGCAACGCGGTGAACCCCATGCACGTTTGCCTGATTCTCGACAACACCGGCCTGACCGACACCGTCGTGCAGGCGCTGGAGCGCGCGGGCCGTCATCGCATCACTGTCTTCCATGATTTGAGCGAGCTGACGCAGAGCACGCTTACCCCGGACGCCATTCTGATCGGCCTCCAGCAATTCACCGCGCTGCGCGAGAACGAACCGATGGTCTACCTGCGGCTGTCGCGGCGCTCGCGCATCGTCGTCGTCCTGTCGTCGCGCGAACTGCTCGATGCGGCGCACATCCTGGCTTTCGCGGACGCCTGGGTGTTCGAGGACATCAACGTCGACCGCATCAACGAACTGCTGGACCTGGGGCTGGAGGGGCATTGCCTGATGCCCAAGCAGTTCCTCTCGCGCCTCGGCGTCGACGAGATTCGGCTGACGCTCCTGCCACGCCTGTCGGAGCCGGAGTTCGAAACTCTTCGCCTGCTCGGTCAGGGCCTCAACAACCGTACCATCGCCAACCAGCTCGACCTGTCGGAAGCCGTGATCAAATCCATGGTGCGCAGCGTCCTGTCGAAGCTGCATTTCCGCAACCGGACGGAAGCCGGTGTCTTCGCGGCGCGCCAGCAGGGGGCGTTGCAATCGGCCCGCGACGGCATGGTGCCGCCGCTCGCCCAAGCCCAGCATCAACACCCCGTCAGCCGGTCAGCCTGATCTGCAGCCGGGGCTCCCGGTTCGCGGGGAAACTATTC
>JAEYOB010000499.1 GCA_023412175.1 Pseudomonadota bacterium
GGTGTGGACGGCGCGCAGCCCCCAGGGCAAGCCGGTGCTGGTGGTCGAGGCGGCGGATGCCGCGGCGCTCCAGGCGCTGCTGCGGCCGCTGCCGCACTATGGCCGGCAGAGCTGGCTGGTGTTCGACGGCGGCAGGATGACCGACCGCGGCGTCTGGCCGGCCGGCGACAGCCCGCTCAGGAAGCGATTCGACTAACCCTCCTGGGGTGGAGCGCTCCATGGTTGGATCGTCCCCCCGGTTGCCGCTGTTGAAGCTGTGACGGAGCGCGTTCGCGTGCGGAATGCGCCTTGCGGGAGGAAAGACATGTCAGGGAAGTCGAAAACGCGTCGTTTGTGCGCCCTCGGGCTCGGTGCGGTTGCCTTGGCGGCCCTCGCCATGCCCACAACGACCACGCCGGCCAGTGCCAATCCCGGCGACACCTACACCATCACCGGCGACCGCGTTAACGTGCGGTCCGGTCCCAACGACCGCGCCTCGATCCGCACCACGGTGCGGCGCGGTGACGAGTTGCTGGAACTGCGTCAGGATGGCGGCTGGACCGGCGTGCGCGTCCTGCGCACCGGCGAGGAGGGCTGGGTGTTCTCCGACCTGCTGCGCCAGCGTTCGGCCAGCACGCTGGGCAGCGGCGGCAACGAGCGGAGCAGCTTCGCCCGCTACTCGTCGGGGTTCGATCGGCTGATCGGCCGGGTCAACGACGAGTTGGGCTACAGGTTCGCCGACCGCATCGACACGGGCGAGGACGGCCTGCTGCGGGTCACGCCGACGCAGGAGTGGCTGTTCAACACCAGCCGCGAAGCCAAGATCTACGCGGCGATGGCGCTGTACGAGATGTGGAAGAACCACAACAACGGCCGCCCGGTCAGCGTGGCGCTGGGCGCGCGCGGCATGAACCCGATCACCATCGAAGACGGGACCAACGGTCCGCTGATGGAATTGCCGGCTTTGGTCGGTGGGTCGCGGTAGGGTGAGAACCCCTCTTCGGGTCGCGGAGAGGGCAGGTGAGGGGAAAGCCGGGGATCCTGGCTTTTGCCCTCACCTGTGTCCGGGGCTTGCCGTCCGGTGCGCCCGGACCATTCCCTCCACCCATTGGGTATAAGCCCCCATGAGCGGGCGGGACGGTTTGCCTGTTCAGGCGGTTGGCACGGTTGGCTGACGGCCCTTTGCGGACCAAGCCCGATTACCGTTCAGGGAGCGAACGATGGACAAAAAGCCCAAATCACATCAACCGGATAAGAACACCGCGTCGGGAGGCTCGGAACGCGTCCTGACCAACCGGCAGGGCCATCCGGTCACCGACAACCAGTCACAGCGGACGGTGGGAAGCCGTGGTCCCGCCACGTTGGAGAACTACCAGTTCCTTGAGAAGATAACCCATTTCGACCGCGAGCGGATTCCCGAGCGGGTCGTGCATGCCCGCGGCTTCGTCTGCTACGGCGAGTTCGAGGCCTCCGGCAAGATCGGTGACGAGCCGGCCTCCACGTACACCCGCGCCAAGCTGTTCCAGCAGGCCGGCAAGAAGACCCCGCTCGCCATCCGCTTCTCCACCGTGATCGGCGGCCGCGACTCGTCCGAGGTTGCCCGCGACCCGCGCGGCTTCGCGGTGAAGTTCTACACCGAGGACGGCAACTGGGACCTCGTGGGCAACAACCTGGCGGTCTTCTTCATCCGCGACGCCATCAAGTTCCCGGACGTCATCCACTCCCTGAAGCCGGATCCGGTGACCTTCCGCCAGGAACCGAACCGCATCTTCGACTTCATGAGCCAGACGCCCGAATCCATGCATATGCTGACGCACCTGTTCAGCCCGCGCGGCATTCCGGCCAGCTACCGGCACATGGAAGGGTTCGGGGTCAACACCTACAAGATGGTGAACGCCCAGGGCGGTACCGTGCTGGTGAAGTACCATTTCCACCCGCGTTGCGGCGTTGCCAGCCTGACCGCGGAGGAAGCGGCCAAGGTCCAGGGCCAGGACCTCGGTTCCGCTTCCAAGGACCTCTACGAGTCCATCGAGCGGGGCGAATACCCGCAGTGGGACCTGCTCGTGCAGATCATGGAAGACCACGACCATCCCGAGCTGGACTGGGACCCGCTGGACGACACGAAGATCTGGCCGGAGAAGGATTTTCCGTTGCGGCATGTCGGCGTCATGACGCTGAACCGCAACGTTCAGGATCATTTCAATGAGAACGAGCAGATCTCCATGGGCACCGGCGTGCTGGTGGACGGGCTCGACTTCTCCGACGACAAGATGCTGGTCGGGCGGACCTTCTCCTATTCCGACACGCAGCGTCACCGCGTCGGCACGAACTATTTGCAACTGCCGGTGAACCAGGCGAAGAACGCCAAGGTCGCCACCAACCTGTCGGGCGGCCAGATGTCCTTCGGTCGCGATCTGGCGCCGGGGCAGAACCCGCACGTGAACTTCGAGCCGTCCATCCACAACGGCCTGCACGAATCGCCACGGGAAGAACCGAACAACCCGCCGGAGATCCATGGCCGGCTGACCCGCAGCGTCATCGAGCGCCGCAACGACTACGTCCATGCGCGGGGCCGCTACTGCACGATGATGGACTGGGAGCGGGACGATCTCGTCCTCAACATGGGCACGCTGCTCGGCCAGTGCGAACGCGACGTGCAGGAACGCATGCTCTGGCACCTGTTCCTGATCCACGACGATTATGGCCAGCGCGTCGCCGGAAAACTGGGCATGACGGCGGACGACGTGCGTCATCTCCCGCCGCTGCCCAAGCAGGTGTTGACCGACGAGGATCAGCGGCGGCTCAAGAACCTGGGCAAGAATGGCGACAAGATTGACCCGGCCGTGTGGGGGCAATGGACAAGCTCGGTCAAGAACCACAAGGCCACGGCCCAGGAGGTGCTGGGCGGCATGCGCAAGCCGGTCAACATGAGCCAGGGAAAGGCCGCCGAATAAGGGCGCGGCGGGGTTGAGGCTGACGGGGCGGCCTGTGCGCCGCCCCGACGTTTCCGTTCCTAGCGAGCCGGTGTGGACTCGGGGAACTCTTTCTCCAGGCGGTCGATGATCGCTCCCACGCCGAAGCGGATGGGGTCGGTCGCCGGCAGGCCGTGGGCCTTCGCCGCAGCGTCCAGGCAGGCCCGAGCCTCGTCTTCACCGTAGGCCTGCGTGTTGATGGCGATGCCGACCGGACGGATGTCCGGGTTGGTCAGCCGGCCGCAGCGGATGGTCAGGTCGATGACGTCCGCGATGGAGGGCAGGGGGTGCTCTACCCCGCGCATCCGCGTCCGCGTTGGCTCGTGGCACACCACGAAGGCGTCCGGCTGGGCGCCGTGCAACAGGCCGAGCGACACGCCGGCAAAGGATGGGTGGAAGAGGGATCCTTGCCCCTCGATGAGGTCCCAGTGCGCCGGATCCGCTGTCGGCGCGATCCATTCGACGGCGCCCGAGATGAAGTCGGCCACAACCGCGTCGATGGCGACGCCGCGGCCCGAAATGAAGACGCCGGTCTGTCCCGTGGCGCGGAAGTCGGCATCGAAACCGCGCGTCCGCATCTCGCGCTCCAGGGCCAGCGCGGTGTACTTCTTGCCGACCGAGCAGTCCGTGCCGACGGTCAGCAGACGCCGGCCCGGCCGCTTGATTCCCTTGCCGGTGGCGAAGCGCTGGTCGGAATGCCGGACGTTGAACAACTGCCGGCCCGTCCGCCGGGCGGCCTCTGCGATGGCCGGGATCTCCTCCAGCCGGGTGTGCAGGCCGCTGGCCACATCCAGGCCGCTGTCGATCGCCTGGACGATCGAGCCGGTCCAATGGTCCGGGAACACGCCGCCGGCGTTCGCCACGCCGACGACGAGCGTCCGCGCCCCGCGCGCCACGGCGTCGGCGATGGTGAGATCGGGGATGCCGAGATCCGCACGGCATCCCGGCAGCCGGACCTGCCCCAGGCACCACTCGGGACGCCAGTCGACGATCCCCTGCGCGGTCTTCGCGGCGAGTTGGTCCGGCACGTCGCCGAGGAACATCAAATAAGGCGTTCGAATGTCCATGGTCGATTCTCTCCGGAGAGGATCAGGGGATGGCGGGGGCGACCGGCCGCGTCGCGGCGAACTGGCGTATCAGCACGGGGATCACCAGGGCAGCGCCGACCAGAGAGGAATACAGCTCCGGCGTTACCAGAAGCAGCGCGGCGACGATGAGGAGTGCGCGCTCCCACGCCTGGGTGCGCGTGAGCATCCAGCCGGACAGTGCGGCTCCGAGGCAGGTGATCCCAAGGGCGCAGCCGATGAAGGCGATGAAGAAGTCCGTCCAGGTGAAGCCCGGCACCACCAGCAGGAGGGACGGCGAGAAGACGAAGACGAACGGCACCAGCGCCTTGCCCAGCCCGAGGCGGAACGCCGTGTTGCCGGTCCGGAACGGGTCTGCACCGGCCATGCCGGCTGCGGCGTAGGCGGCCAGCGCCACCGGCGGCGTGATGTCCGCCAGAACGCCGTAGTAGAAGACGAAGAAGTGCGCGACGATCGGCTGCACGCCGAGCAGCCCGAGCGCCGGCGCGGCGATGGTCGCCATGATGATGTAGTTGGCGGTGGTCGGGATGCCGCAGCCCATCAGGATGCAGACCACGCCGGTCATGATCAGCGTGAACAGCAGCGTCAGGCTCTGCGGCGTGAACCAGCCGGCCGGCAGGACTGCCCCGATCCAGGAGGCGATGTCGCCGGCCGTCGAGGTCACGATGAAGGAGATCTTGAAGCCGACGCCGGTCAGGGTGACCACGCCGACGACGATGCCCACCGTCGCTGCGGCGGCGCCGACGGCCAGCGCGTATTTCGCACCGTCGCGCAGACCCTCCAGCACCTCGCGCACGCTCATGCGCTTGCGCGGGTTGAGTAGCCCGACGGCGATGCACAGCGTGATGCCCCAGAAGGCGGCGAGGTAGGGGGTGTAGCCGGCTATAAGAACGCCGATCAGCACGACCAGCGGGATGACCGTCGGCCAGTCGCGCTTGAAGGCTTCCTTCACATCGGGCATCTCATCCGGCCGCAGGCCGCGCAGGCCCTTGGCCTTCGCCTCGAAATGCACCTGCACCAGCACCCCGAAGAAATGCATGAAGGCCGGGACGATGGCCGCCATGATGATGGTCGTGTAGGGAAGGTCGAGGAACTCGATCATCAGGAAGGCAGCCGCGCCCATGATCGGCGGCGTGATCTGCCCGCCGGTGGAGGCGGTGGACTCCACGGCTGCCGCGAAGTGTCGCTGGTAGCCGAGCCGGATCATGGCGGGAATGGTGAGCGAGCCCACCGTCACCGTGTTGGCCACCGATGACCCGGAGATCATCCCGAACAGGGCCGAGCCGAAGATCGCCACCTTGGCCGGCCCGCCGGCGAAGCGCCCGGCCACCCAGGCGGCGCAGTCGAGGAAGAGTTGGCCCAGCCCGATGCGCGTCGCGAACACGCCGAACAGCACGAAGTGGAAGACGTAGGTCGCCACCACGCCCAGCGCGATGCCGTAGATCCCCTGCGTGGTGAGGTAGAGGTGGTCGACGAGTTGCGAAACGGTGGCGCCGGGATGGACCAGGATGCTGGGCATCACCGGCCCCCACAGCGCGTAGCCCATGAACAGAAGCGCAATGATCGGCAGCGGCCAGCCGACGGATCGCCGGGTCGCCTCCAGCAGCACCACGATCAGCGTGCCGCCGAGGATCACGTCGGTGGTGGTCGGGTTGCCGACGCGGAAGGCGAGGTCGTCGAGCGGGATCAGCGGCACGTGCAGCACGGCCGCCACGGCTCCGGCCGCCAGCAGCCAGTCGATCCAGCCGATCCCCAGCGGCCGGAGCCAGCTCCCCCCGGCCGGCCGGTCGTAGCCCCGCCGGGAGAACGGGAACACCAGGAAGACCAGCCCCAGCACGAAGGACAGATGGATCCCGCGGTGGACCATCTCCGACAGAAGCCCGAAGCCCGCCGTGTAATAGTGGAACAGCGACAGGACGATCAGCAGGGCGCCGACCAGCCGGGCGGCCAGCGGTGCCAGCGGGCGGAAGCGGATCTCGGAGTCGAAGGTCTCTTCCAGCTCCCGCGCCTTGGCCTCGTCGAGCTCCATGGGCGAAGAGGGCTTCTGCTCGCGAATTGCGTCGGTCATGGATGCTCCCATTCGGGACGGCGATGCCGCCGTCCCGGCGCAGACGTCGGGCGAACGCAAGAGGGCGGCCGCTGATGGGCCGCCCTTGCGCGCCTTACTTCAGGATGCCCTTTTCCTTGTAGAACTTCTCGGCGCCCGGATGCAGAGGGATGCCGACGCCCTGGGCCGCGGACTCCAGCTTGATCAGCTTGCCCTTGGCGTGGCCGGCGTCGAGGGTCGCGCGGCTGGCGTCGCTGTAGACGGTCTTCACGATGTTGTAGACCAGATCGTCCGGCTGCTTGGAACTGGTGACCCACAGGGCGTTGACCGAGATGGTCGGGGTTTCGCCCACGTCCTTGTAGACGCCCGCCGGTACGGTGTCCTTCGCGAAGAACTGGTACTGCGACAGCAGCTTGTCGGCCTCCGGGCCAGCGATCGGCACGAGCGAGATGCCGCTGGAGGTCGCCAGTTCGGAGATTGCGCCGGTCGGGTAGCCGCCGACGAAGAAGTAGGCGTC
>JAEYOB010000555.1 GCA_023412175.1 Pseudomonadota bacterium
TCCTCCGGCCGGCCCGCGGCGGCGAGCGCGTTGGCCAGTGCGAGTCGGAGCGTCGGGTCGTCATTGCGTGCGCCCACGCAGGTCCGCAGCACCGCCGCGGCCTCCGCCCCGGCGGCGCCGTCCAGCAGGCCGTAACCCAAATTGAGCCGCAGGTCGGCGCGATGCGGTTCGGCATCCACGGCCCGGTGCAGCCAGCGCAGTGCGGCGGTGCCGCCCTTATTGCCGCGCAATGCGTTGCCCAGACTGGACAGCGCGGCGCCGTGGGCCGGCGACAGCGCCAGGCAGGCGGCCAGATGCGCGGCGGCCTCGGCGCCCCGGTGCAGGTCCAGGCAGGCCACGCCCATCAGGCGGCGCGGCTCCGCTTCGAGCGGGAAGTTCCGGGCAACCATCCGGTAGAGGGGCAGCGCGCCGTCCGGCTGGCCTTGCGTGTGCAGGGCCAGCGCCTGTTCGATCAGGGCCTGGGCGATGCGGGGGTTCACAGGTGAACGCAGCCTTTCATTGCCATGCGGAGAGTCAAGCCTCCTGCCAATCCTTTGTGCACCAACGCCACGTCCTATGATCTTCTTCCAGGGGGTGCGCCGCCAGAATCCTTCGGAATACCGGGGTTGCGGATATTTGACTCTTTACCGATCCTAAACTATATTGCGAATCCGAAGGTGGTGTGAAATGGGCATCGAAGCACTCACATCCGCGCTCGCGACTCCTCCAACGCCCGCCGCCGGCCTCATCGGCGCGCAGCGCGAGCGCACCGAGTCCGCTTCGCCTTCCCCATCCACCGAAGAGCCGTCCGCGCCGCCCCGCGTGGTGTTTAACCCGCGCAGCCATTACGACGCCAGTGCCGGCGTGTTCGTCATGGAATACCGCAGCGCCAGCAGTGGCGAGGTCGAGCGCCAGTTCCCCGACGAGCAGCAGTTGCGCGCCTACGCGAACGCGAAGAAGCTGGAGGCGGAGTCCGCCAAGGACAGGCCGACGGCGACCGGAGCCGCCCTGGACCCGGCGGGGTCCGCGTCGCGCACGCCGGTCGGGTCGCGGGCGGAGGAGGCCGGATCGGCCAAGGCGCACCAATCGATGCGCATCGAGGTTTGAGGTCTGCGTCTCCGGCCGGTGATGAATGTTCAGTCATTCCGGGTAGACATCCCGCGGCTGACGGCGTTCGGCCACCTGCGGGAAGCGTGTGCATGCGCGGCATCGTTCGCGTGATCCACGCCGCGCCCTGCCGCGAGATCGTCCGTGTGGCCTGACGCCATGTGCTGGCTGTCGGGCACAGTTCCGAACAGCCGGTCGAACGGCCCGGTTCTTCCCGGCCCACGGCCGCGTCTATGGTTAATTTCACATTAACCAAAACGTGCGAGTGTTCGAAGGTCCGAACATCAGAGCACTTGCCGCACATGTCCAACAACCGATTGAGCGTGGTCCCGGCGACCGACGACACTCTTGCCCAGGCCCCCGGCGGCACGCCGGATCGTGAGCCTGACGTCCAGCTCGCCGCCATGGTGCCGCAGAGCGTCAAGCGCGCCGTGCGCCGCCGCGCCGAGGAGGAGGGGACCACGGTGCGCAGCGTCCTGCTGGGGGCGCTGAAGCTGGCCGGCATCGCCGAGGTGGATGATGCCGAGATCGCCGACCGCCGGGTCGCCGCCGGGGCCATGCGTTCCGGCCTGTGGCGCACCACGCGGCGCTGACCGTCCTCCGTTCCGAACCGCTTCCCCTTGACGACGCGCCGGTCGGCGCCGGCGCGATCCGGCGACCGCGCCGTATGGATTTCTTCGATGAGCCTGCTCAAGCGTCTGATGCTGCTGGTCTTCCTGGCCCTGGTGCCGGCGGCGGCCATCGAGATCGGCAACGAGCTCGATCTGCGGATCGTCCGCGAGGCGGAACTGGATCAGGCCGCCGAACGCCTCGCCACCATGATCGAGGCGGAGCAGGGCCGCATGATCGAGGGGGTGCGGCAGGTGCTGGTAACGCTCAGCCGCACCAAGGCGGTGCGCGACGCCCCCGACGAGCGTTGCCAGGAACTGCTGGGGTATCTGACCTCCGACTATCCCGACCACATGCTGGTGCACGTCACCGGCCCGACCGGCACCATCCGCTGCGCCACCGACGCGGCGGCCGTCGGCCTCTCCATCGCCGACCGGATGCATTACAGGCTGGCGCTGGAACGTGGGGGATTCGTGGTCGGCGGACATCTGCGCCAGCACACCACCGGCCAGCCGGCGCTGCCCTTCGGGCTGCCCTACCGTGATTCCGAGGAACGTGAAGCCGGTGTGGTCACGGCGCTGCTCGACCTCCGCTGGCTGACATCCCGCGTTGCGGGATCCCCGTTGCCGGACGGCACGATGCTGCTGGTGGCCGATCGCAACGGCACCCTGCTGGCCCCCGCACCGGAGATCGCCGGCGCGGTCGGCGATGCGCTTCCGGCGCCGTACCGCGCGCTGCTGGACGCCGGGGCGCCGGGCACGGTGGAATTGACCGATCCTGGCGGCACGACGCGCATCGTGGCGTACCGCCCCTCCGCTTCCGGTGTCGATGGCCTGTTCATCGCGGTGGGCATCGACAAGCAGGCCGCCACGGTGCCCATGCGCGCCGCCATGCAGCGCGCGCTGCTGCTGATCGGCGCGGTGGCGCTGCTGACGCTGGTGGCGGTGTGGTGGGGGGCGAACCGCTTCCTGCTGCGACCGCTGGGCGCACTGGCCGAAGCCACCCGCCGCTGGCGGGCCGGCGACCTGTCGGCGCGCACGGGGGTCTCCGATGGGACGGAGGTGGGGCAACTCGCCCGCGCCTTCGACGCGATGGCCGCCGACCTCGAACGGCAGGCCACCATGCGCGAACAGGCCAACGCCATGGCACACAAGATGGCCGCGGTGCTGGCGAGCACCACCGATGGCGTCTTCGAGGTGGATCGCGACTGGCGCATCACCTTCATGAACGACCGGGCCCACATGCTGATTGCCGAGGGGCGCGACCTGATCGGCAAGCGGCTGTGGGATGCCTTCCCCGAGGCGGTCGGCAGTGTGTTCAGCCAACGCTACGAACACGCCCTGGCCGAGCAGGAGCCCGTGGAGTTCGAGGGTTACTATCCGCCGCTCGACGGCTGGTTCGCGGTGCGCGCCTTCCCGTCGCGCGACGGGTTGGCGGTGTTCTTCCAGGACGTGACCGCGCGCAAGCTCGCCGACGCCGCGCTGCTGGCGGCCAACCGCGAGAAGGGCGAGCTGCTGGCCCACCATGAGGCGCTGCTGGCGCACGCGCCGGTGGGCTTCGCCTTCTTCGGCCGCGACCGCCGCTGCATCCGCGTCAACGGGGAACTGGCCCGGCTCAACGGCCTGCCGGCCGATGGGCTGGCCGGGCGCCCGCTCGGCGAGGTGCTGCCCGACAAGGCATCGGTCCTGGCGCCGGTCGTCGATCGGGTCTTCGCCACCGGCGAGGCGGCGCAGACCCGCGAGGTCGTCTGCACGGTGC
>JAEYOB010000567.1 GCA_023412175.1 Pseudomonadota bacterium
CCTCGCTGCGGTCGCTGCCGACGACGGTGCGCGCCAGTCCGTATTCCTTCACCGCACGCGCCAGCGACGAGCCGATAAGCCCGATGCCGACGATGGCGACGTGATCGAAGAGCGGGGCGGCTGATACGGTCATGGTGGCGAAACCCTGGGCGGAGACAATCCGAAAGGTGGTGCGGTTCTACAGCACCGGACCGGCGGGGGGCCACACCCGATTTCCGGGACGCCCCCGACGGGTGCGGAAGCCGGATGAAACAGAATGAAACACCATGAAACGCTAAAACCGGTCGTGTTTCAATCACCCATTCCCCGCGCGGACATCGGGCTGTTTAGGACTATTATCTTAGGGTGCGGAAATGACGTTGTCCAGCACTCCGGTCGGGATAGGGGCCGCCCTTCCGGTGCGTTCGGCACATGCGCATCCCCCTCACCGGCCCTTTTGGGCCACCCTCTCCCCAGCGGGGAGAGGGTTGAAGGCCCCAAAGACGATTGCCCTGGACCGGGAGGGCTCAGCCCGCCAGGAAGTCCTTCAGGGCGTCCGCCACCGCGCGCATCTCGGCCTCGGTGCCGATGGTGACGCGCAGGCAGTCCGGCAGGCCGTAGGCGTTCATCTGGCGCACCAGGATGCCGCGGTCCTTGAGGAACAGGCGCGCCGCCTCGGCGTCGTTCTTGCCGGGCTTCTGGTCCTTGAACGACACCAGCACGAAGTTGGCGATGCTCGGGTGCACGGTGAGGCCGAGCGCCTTCGCCTCGCCGACGAACCACTCCCGGCAGGTCTCGTTGTGGGCGCGGGCGCGCTCCAGGAACTCCACGTCCTCCAGCGCCGCAACGCCGGCGGCCTGCGCCGCACCCGACACGTTGAACGGACCGCGCACGCGGTTCAGCACGTCGGCCACCACGGCCGAGGAGTAGGACCAGCCCAGACGCAGCGAGCCCAGCGCGAAGATCTTGGAGAAGGTGCGCGTCATCACAACGTTCGCGTGCTTCTCCACCAGCTCGACGCCCGAGGAATAGTCCCCCTGCGTCGCGAACTCGGCGTAGGCGGAGTCGATCACCAGCAGCGTGTTGGCCGGCAGGCCGGCGTGCAGGCGGGCCAGCTCCTCGCCGGTCAGGTAGGAGCCGGTCGGGTTGTTGGGGTTAGCGACGAAGACGATCTTGGTGCGCGGCGTGACGCGCGCCAGCATGGCGTCCACATCGGTCTTCAGGCCGCGCTCCGGCGCGGTCACCGGCGTGGCGCCCACCGACTTGGCGGCGATCGGGTACATGAGGAAGCCGTGCTGGCTGTACAGCACCTCGTCGCCCGGCCCGGCGTAGGAGCGGACCAGCAGGCCGATCAGCTCATCCGAACCGGCGCCGCAGACGATGCGCCCGGCGTCCAGGTTGAAGCGCTTCGCCAGCGCCTCGCGCAGCTCGGTCGAGCCGCCGTCGGGATAGCGGTGGATGGTGCCGGCCACCCGCGCATAGGCCTCCATGGCCTTGGGGCTCGGCCCCAGGGCACCCTCGTTGGAGGCGAGGCGGATCGTTCCGGCGGCCTCGCCACCGATGTAGGGAGCAATGTCCATGATGCCCGGACGGGGCACCGGCGCGGTCAGCGTGCTCATGTCTCGTAACCCGCTAGGAGAGAGTGTTCAGGGAAGCCTCAGCGGCACGGCGTAGCCGCCGATGGTGTTGACGCGCGCCGGGATATCGCCCAGACGCTCGACCAGGGCGGACAGGCGCGGGTCCTGCGGATCGACGAAGTCGGCGACCTCCACGAGGTGGAGCGACGCGCCGTTGGCCTCGCGCCCATGCCAGGAGCAGAAGCCCACCGCCGACAGGCCGGCCGCCTCCAGCGTGTCCTTCAGCCGGCCGCGGCTGAGGTCATGGCCCAGCTCGACGCCCAGCATCGTGCGGTCGTCGCCGGTCGGCTCGTGCGGGATCAGCGCGATGACCAGCGCGTCGTGGTCCTCGCCGCGGGCGTTGCCGCGGCTGCCGAACGGCAGGCGCGCCACCACGCGGGGCGTGCGCCCGTCGGACGACACCAGGAAGCGCCACCACGGGTCACGCTCGTCCTCCGCCGGATAGGGGACGATGCCGACCGTCGCCGTGCCCTCGGACACCGCGCGCACGGCGGCAGCGGGGGTGTTGACGGCGGTCATCGGCACGAAGCTGCCGAAATGGTCGCGCGCCACGTCCCAGAAGCCGCGACGATCCTCCGGCGCGTAGACAGCGACGGCGAACGGGCCCTGGAGCCGGGTCAGGGCCGCCATCATCTCGCGCCACATCCGCACCACGACGGCAGCGGGGAACGAGCCGGTGTGGCGGGCCATCAGGCGGCGCAGGATCACCGCCTCGCGGCCGGGGCGCAGGATCACCCCGCCCGGCCCCTTGGCGACGCCGATGCGCTCGACCACCTGGGCACGCCGCATGAGCAGATCGTGCAGCTGGTTGTCGATCTGGTCGATCTCGCGGCGCAGTTCTTCCAGAGCGGTTTTCGAAGGCGGCATCGGAGGGGGAACCATGTCGTGCAAAGCCGGATAGTAGTAGTCCGCGAAGCCGCTAAAATCAAAGAAAACGTTGACACCTTCGAGGCCCGCTCGGTACGTCTACCCACCCGTTCCGGAACAGGCTTTTGCGTCCGTCATGTCCGCCTCCAAGCCCTCCGTGACCGCCCCCGTCGACACGGCAAGTCTGCCCGGCAAGCGCGTCCAACTGGGCGCCGACCGGCCGATGCGGCTCGACAGCGGGCTGGACCTCGGCCCCTTCACGGTGGCCTACCAGACCTACGGCACGCTCAACGCCGACCGTTCCAACGCAATTCTTATCTGCCATGCGCTGACCGGCGACCATTACGTGCTCGACACGCACCCCATCACCGGCAAGTCCGGCTGGTGGGAGATGCTGGTCGGCCCCGGCAAGCCGGTGGACACCGACCGCTACTTCATCATCTGCTCCAACGTCATCGGCGGCTGCATGGGCTCGACCGGCCCGGCGGAGATCGACCCGGCGACCGGCAAGCCCTACGGCCTGAACTTCCCGGTCATCACCATCGCCGACATGGTGCGGGCGCAGAAGCTGCTGATCGACCATTTGGGGATCGAGCAGCTGTTCGCCGTCATCGGCGGCTCCATGGGCGGCATGCAGGTGCTGCAATGGGCGGTGTCCTACCCGGAGGCGGTCTACGCGGCCCTGCCCATCGCCACGGCGTCGATCCATTCGGCACAGAACATCGCGTTCCACGAGGTCGGCCGGCAGTCCATCATGGCCGACCCGGACTGGTGCGGCGGCGATTACCTGACGCAGGGCCACCGGCCGCAGCGCGGGCTGGCGGTGGCGCGCATGGCCGCGCACATCACCTACCTGTCGGAGCAGGCGCTGCACCGCAAGTTCGGCCGCAACCTCCAGGACCGCTCCAACGTCACCTACGGGTTCGACGCCGACTTCCAGGTGGAGAGCTATCTGCGCCACCAGGGCATCAGCTTCGTCGAGCGGTTCGACGCCAACTCCTACCTCTACATCACCCGCGCCATGGACTATTTCGACCTGGCGGCGGACCATGGCGGGGCGCTGGTCAACGCCTTCCGGCCGGGCGGCAAGCCGACGCCGGTGCGCTTCTGCCTCGTCAGCTTCTCCGGCGACTGGCTGTTCCCGACCCGCGAGTCACGCGCCGTCGTGCACGCGCTGAACGCCGCCGCGGCGAACGTCAGCTTCGTCGAGGTGGAAACCGACAAGGGCCACGACGCCTTCCTGCTCGACGAGCCGGAGTTCCATCAGGTCATCCGCGGCTTTCTGGAGGGCTGCGCCGAGCACCGCGGCCTGATGGCGCGCCGCCGCGCCCGCACCGCCTGAGGCTTCGCCCATGACCATCCTCGAAGACCGGGCGGCCTCCGCCACCCCCTCCCCCGCTCCCGGCCGCAACGGCAACGGCCGGCCGGCCGACATCCGCATCGACCTGCGGCTGGTGGCGGAGATGGTGGAGCCCGGCTCGCGCCTGCTCGACATCGGCTGCGGCGACGGCGCGCTGCTGCACTACCTGACGCACCAGAAGGACGTGGACGGCCGCGGCATCGAGCTGAGCATGGACGGCGTGCACCGCTGCGTGAAGCAGGGTCTGTCGGTGATCCAGGGCGACGCCGAGACCGACCTGAAGGACTATCCGGCCGATGCCTTCGACTATGTGGTGCTGAGCCAGACGCTGCAGGCCATGCGCGAGCCGCGCGCGGTGCTGGAGCAGCTGGTGCGCATCGGCCGCCGCGCCATCGTGTCGTTCCCCAACTTCGGCTACTGGCGCATCCGCGCCCAATTGCTGCTCAAGGGCCGGATGCCGGTCACCGAGCGGCTCGGCTATCAGTGGTGGGAAACTCCGAACATCCACTTCTGCACCATCGCCGACTTCGTCGAGCTGTGCCGGCAGACCGGGGTGAGCATCGAGCGCACCATGATCCTCGACCGCGCCGACCGCGTCGTCGCGCGCCGGCATGGCGGCCTCGCCAACCTGCTGGGCGAGCAGGCCGTCTTCATGCTCAAGCGGGGGTGACGGCAACCTAGGGGCATGGCCGCGTGTTGTAGTGGGCCGAGCCCCCGCACCGGAGGTAGCCATGCGCCCGCTTCGACTCGTCATGCCGGCCTATGCCCTGCTCGCCGTGGGCGTCGTCGCCGCCCAGCAGCCGCTGACCATGCTGCCGCCGGAGGGCCGCGCCGCGCCGGAGAAGCCGCACATCACCCCGGCCGTGCAGCGCCCCCTGACCGCCGCCGAGGCGCAGGCGCTGATCGGCAAGAGCGTGCGCACCAGGGATGGCCATTCGGCCGGCGAGATCCGCGACTTCACGCTGGCCGGGCCGGACGGCCGCATCGACCGCATCGTGCTGGCGCAGGGCGGTTTCCTGGGTATCGGCACCAAGATCTACGCGGTGCCGGCGCCGGTGCTGCGGATCGGCGTCGCCCAGCGGATCCCGGAACCCGGCCAGTACCGCCCGATGGACATCAGCATCGACCTGACGGAACGGGAGCTGAGCGCGGCGCCGGACTTCGCCTACGCCCCGGACACCCACACCCTGGTCGGCCGGCGGTAGCGCCCTACCCCTCGGCCTGCCGGATCAGGTCGGCCAGCAGCCGCTCGCCCTCGGGCCAGGGGCCGTGGCCGGAGGC
>JAEYOB010000675.1 GCA_023412175.1 Pseudomonadota bacterium
CATCTGGGCCGGGGCCAGCATGCCGAGCAGCAGGGGCAGGATCATCAGCCCGGCGCCGTGCGCCGACGCCATCAGGAAGGACCACAGGGCCAGCCCGGCGAAGCCGGCGCGCATGCCGACCCGCATCCTGTGGCGGTAGCCGCGCACGAGCCGGTAGACGCCGAAACCGACCAGGGCGATGACCGTCGCCGGTTCAAGGATGTCCGGCGCGACGACGAAGCGGGCGACCCCGAAGCCAGCCACCACCAGCAGGACCGACAGCGCGTGTCCCAGCGCTATGGGCGGCAGCGCCGCGACCACCGCCCCGCGGCGCCCTTCCTGGAGGCCGAGGGCCACGGCGAAGAGCCACCCCATGGCCGGGTTGAGCCCGTGGAAGGCACCGAGCCCGATCAGCGCCAGCCACTGCCAGGGGTCGCTCATGGCCGTTTCTTATGGATAGCAGTAGGAATCCGAGGAGGCGTCGCCGCCCTCAAGCCGGATCTGGTGGCCGCGGAACCCGTTGTCGAAACGCAGGAAGAACCGCTCGTCGATGTCGAGGCCACCCTCCGGGGTCGCGTCGAGCTTGACCATCCAGCTCTTGATGCCCTCGGGATAGAACTGTTCGTCCCAGGTCCGGTACAGCGAGTTGGTGAAGTAGACCCGCTTGCCGTCGCGGCTGACCTCGACCATCTGCGGGCCGCCGTTGAGGTCGCCGTCGCCGCCCGGGTGCCGGCTGCGTCCGACGATCCCGCCCAGGCGGACCGAGCCGGTCAGCTTGGGCTGGAACGGGTCCGACACATCGTACCGCCGCATCTCGCCGGTGCCCCAGCATGATACGTACAGCCAGCGGTCGTCGAGCGACAGGTCGATGTCGGTGACCAGCGGCGGGACCGCCTTGAATCCCTTGAGCATGGGCGGCAACTGGTCCGGCTCCGCCGGCTCGGCCGGGATATCGATGATCTTCCGCATCGCCCATTGCCCGTTCTCACGATGCCAAAGCCAGATCGACGAGGACAGATCCGTCAGGTTGACCACGGCGTTCATGAAGCCATGCGTCCTGGTCGGATCGTGCGCCGGCCGCAGTTCCAGCGCCAATTGATACTCCGGGCCGAGATCGATGGTCTGCTGATGCCGGCGTTTGCGCAGGTCCCAGAAATGGACGCGATGCCCGTACTTCGCGCCGAGCAGCAGGTCCGGATCGAGCCCGTCCTCGATCATGTCGGGCGTGCCCCATTCGCTCGTGATCATCGTGTCCTGGCCGAGGTGCCACCAGACGTCGTAGGCCAGGAACTGCGGCCCGCGATCGATCTCCCACTGGCCGAGCACGTCGAACGTCTCGTGGTCCATGAGGAACACGCCGCCCGGCCCGCCGCCGCTGCCGTTCCCGAGGGCGCTGACATAGATGCCCTCCGGCCCGCAGTGCAGCGTGTGGGGCCGGGAATAGTTGGCCCGTGTCGCGACCTCCTCCGGCTCGATGACCTTGACGATCTTCGGGCTGGCGGGATCCGGCTTCGTATCGAGGATGTGGATCCGCGACGACCGGAGCCCCGGCACGATGAGATAGCGCCGCTCGACATGCGGATGCGGGGCGTAGGGGCATAAGGCGGAACTGCACGCGTTCCAGCCGAAATGGTGCAACTCGTCGCCGGTCTTGGGCATGTCGACGCGGGAGAGGATCCGGCCGTAATTCGACGAGGAAGGATCGACGTCAACGACGCCCAACGCGTCCGGGCGTGCATCCGTGTCCACGTTCAGCATCGCCACATAGGCCAGCCGCTCGGGCGGGGCCTGCATGGCCATGCGGGGAGAGGGGTAGAAGCTGGTATCGGGGGTCCAGGTCGCCATCGAAGGTACTCCCTGATGGGCCGCGGCAATCTGCGGATCCTATCACGGGAGAGTTTTCCAACTTAGAAATCAAGGGACGATGTGCTGGCGTCGTAAGAGGTTTGTGTTACCCCAAATTGATAAGGAAGGGAAAAACATGCATCCGTAATTCGGCACGAATACAATGGATGATCGGTATAAATCCTGTGGAAAGCAGGAAGATTACTGTTTTTTCATTGTCCAGGTTTGGGAGACGTGCTCGGCCGGTCGCGCGGCTGTTGCCGGTGCGCGTTGGCGATAGGTGAAGGGCCGGTCGTCAGCCGCCGAATCCTGTGCGGTGATGGCGGCGACGGCGGGATGGTCGGCGGCAAGCTCACACACGGGGTCGGGCAACGCAGCGTTCCCGGAGATGGCGAGCGCCTGACAGCGGCAGCCGCCCCAGTCCACCTCGCGCCGGTCGCACTCCCGGCACGGCGACGGCATCCACTCCGTCCCGCGGAAACGCTCGAACGCCGGAGAATCCCGCCAGATGGCACCGAGCGGGCGATCGTGCACCGTCTCAAAGGTCAGTTCGGGGATGGTCTCGGCGGCGTGGCAGGGCAGGACCTTGCCGGACGGCGTGATGTTCATGAAGCGGCGGCCCCAGCCGCCCATGCACGCCTTCGGCCGGCGGGCGTAGTAGTCGGGTACGACGTAATCGACGACGAGCCGCCCCTTGAGGCCGGGAAGGCGGGCGCGGATCGTACCGTCCATCCGGACGAGCTGGTCGTGCGTCGGCATCAGCGCCGCACGGTTCAGCAGCGCCCAGCCGTAGTACTGGACGTTGGCGATCTCGATCCGCCCGGCGTGCAGGTCGAGGGCGAGATCGAAGAACTCGTCGACGTGATCGATGTTGTGCCGATGCACCACGGCGTTGACGGTGAGCGCCAGCCCCGCTTCGACCACGTCCTGGGCGGCGCGGCGCTTGCGCTCGAAGGCGCGGGGGAAGCCGGCGACGCGGTCGTTGGTGTCGGGGCGGGTGTCCTGGAAGCTGATCTGCACGTGTTGCAGCCCCGCCGCTTTCAGCCGGTTCAGGCGGGCGGCGTCGAGCGTGACGGCGGAGGTGATGAGATTGCTGTACAGCCCGATTTCGGCGGCGTGCGCGACCAACTCCTCGAGATCGGGACGCGCGCAGGGCTCGCCACCGGAAAAGTGGATCTGGAGAGCCCCGGCCTCAGCCGCTTCGTCCAAAACCCGCTTCCAGGTGGCCGTATCCAGTTCCAGGTCTCGCGCCTCCAGTTCCAGCGGGTTGGAGCAGTAGGGGCAGGCCAGCGGGCAGCGGTGGGTCAGTTCCGCCAGAACGGCGTAAGGCGGCTCGGAAGCGGTCATGACGTGATGAACCCCCGTTCGCGCATCGTGTGCAGCAGTTCCAGCACGTCGCCGGCGATCTCGGTGCGCGGCGCGGCGAACTGCGCCGCCAGACGGTCAATGCCGGCGGCAACGGTGGCATCCTCCCCGGTGCATGTGCGCACGACGTCGAGCGCCACCTCGTCCAGCACCAGCACGCGCTCCGGCGCCAGCAGCGTCCACTGGCCGCGTGTCCGGTCGAGCCTCAGCACGACGCCGGGCGCCAGACGGACACGATCCTGCTCGGTGATGGCGGCCGTCATCGCGCGTACTCCGCCGGCTGCACCCCTTCCGGCACAAAGGCGCCGGGCGGGATGTGGCCGGGAGCGACGTAGGCGTGGTGAAGCGCGTCGAGCTGCGCCCACAACACCTCGGTCTTGAAACGCAAGGCATCCAGGGCCTGCTGCTGCTGTTCCGGCGTGCGGGCGTTTTCCAGCACGTAGGCAAGGCCGAACGCCACGTCCCTGGGCGCCTGATCCAGCCGCTTGCGGAAATAGGAGAGCGTGGCGTCGTTTGCGAAGGCGTAGTACGCCTCGAACCCTTGGATGCGCTGCTCATGAATGGCTGGGGCGAACAGCTCCGTCAGGGAGGAGGCAATGGCCTCCAATGTCGAGTGCGTGCCCACGAAGTTCACGTAGGCATCCACGGCGAACCGGGTGGCCGGCAGAACGCCGCGGAGCGATGTGACATAATCGCGGTCGAGACCAAGGCCGTCGGTCAGGCGCAGCCAGCGCTCGATGCCGCCGATCCGGGCCTCGTCGGATTCGCCGTCCGTTCCCAGGCCGTCATGGTCGAGCACGCGATGCATCCATTCCCGGCGCAGGGCCGGGTCGGTGATGCGCGCCATCAGGGTCAGATCCTTGCGGGGAATCGAGACCTGATAATAGAAGCGGTTCAATGCCCAGGCCTGAACCTGCCCCTTGTTCAGCTTCCCCCCATGCAGCAGCGCATGGAATGGGTGCAGGTCGTGGTACTGGCGCGTCCCGATCGCACGGAGCGCGCGCTCCAACTCCTCGCGGGACATTGGATCAGCTCCATACCGTCACAGGAAATCTCGCAACCAGCCGGCCGCGCGGCGCGGCGGCAGCTTGTGCAGGTTCAATCCACTGCGGAAACCGCCGCCGGCCGTGGAGCCGGGCGCGATCATCGTCACCGCGACGGCCGCCGTGCCCTCTAGAGGGCCGCACAGGCGTATGCGTTGATTTCGTTACCGACCGCGATCTCGAGGATCTTCGGCTTGCGCCAGGTTTTCATGGCTGCTTCCTCCTGATTGTACGGGGCCGGGCGCGAGCCCAGTCCGATAGGAAATCGTACCGGCGTTGGCTCGGTGCGGCCATCATACTTACGAGTAACGATGTGGAAATTATGGGTAGCCCTTTGTGCGGTGCAAAACCACGGGTATCAAAGGTATAAAATTTAGATTTATAATGGTTATAGAAATATCTGTTTGGCGGGTCATAATTATTTTAATCTATATTAGTTTACT
Organism: Pseudomonadota bacterium; assembly: GCA_023412175.1. Classification (GTDB taxonomy): domain Bacteria; phylum Pseudomonadota; class Alphaproteobacteria; order Azospirillales; family Azospirillaceae; genus Azospirillum. Next base: position 4,676 of record JAEYOB010000675.1, read on the forward strand.
GATTTTGCCGTGATTTTGATTTGCCTCTTGGGGTCTGTTTCGAAAATTTAGGTATGCTTTTGGGGTGCGCGGTTGGATGACTCCGAAGGCTTTTACTCCTCTCGGGCTGGAAGGTGCGGCCGATATCCAGCATCTTCCGGTGCGGGTATCCGTTCCACCTTTGCCGCGCAGTGCTTGTACTCCGGGATCTTGCCGAAGGGGTCGAGCTGAGGGTTGGTCAGCAGGTTCGCCGCGGCCTCGACATAGCAGAACGGGATGAAGACCACGCCCGCCGGCACCGCCGGATCGGCGCGGGCGGTCAAGGTGACACCGCCCCGCCGGGTCGCGACCCGCACCTGTCCGCCTGGAATGACGCCGAGCCGGTCCAACTCCACCGGGGCCAGGGTGGCGATCGGTTCGGGTTCCAACGCGTCCAGCATCGCAGCGTGTCGGGTAATGGCGCCGGTGTGCCAATGCTCCAGCAGGCGGCCGGTGGTGAGCACGAACGGATACTCGGCGTCGGGAGGTTCCGCCGGGGGCAGGAGCCCGGCCGGCACCAGCCGTCCGCGCCCGTCCGCGGTCGGGAAGCGGTCGCCGAAGACGATCTCCTGGCCGGGGCGGTCCGGCGCGGCACAGGGGTAGGTGACGCTGTCCTCGCGCTCCAGGCGCTCCCAGGTGATGTTGTCCAGCGACGGCATCGCCTGCGCCATCTCGGCGAAGACGTCGCGCGGATGGTCGTAGCGCCAGTCCAGGCCGAGGCGCTTGGCCAGCGCGACGATGATCCACAGATCCTGGCGGGCTTCGTCGGGCAGCGGCAGCGCCTGCCGGCCGATCTGCACCTGACGGTTGGTGTTGGTCACGGTGCCCGCCTTCTCGGGCCACGCCGAGGCGGGCAGGACGACGTCGGCGTAGCGCGCGGTTTCCGTCAGGAAGATGTCCTGGACCACGAGGTGCTCCAGACGCGCCAGCGCCGCGCGGGCATGGTTCAGGTCCGGGTCGGACATGGCCGGGTTCTCACCCATGACGTACATGCCGCGGATCCGCCCCTCGTGGGCGGCGTCCATGATCTCCACCACGGTCAGGCCCCGGTTCGGGTCGAGGCCGGTGCCCCACAGCCCTTCGAAGAAGTGCCGCGCCTCGGCGTCGGTCACCGGGCGGTAGTCGGGGAAGACCATGGGGATCAGCCCGGCGTCGGAGGCACCCTGGACGTTGTTCTGTCCGCGCAGCGGGTGCAGCCCGGTGCCCCGCCGGCCGACCTGACCGGTGATCAGGGCCAGCGCGATCAGGCAGCGGGCGTTGTCGGTGCCGTGCGTGTGCTGGGAGATCCCCATGCCCCAGAAGATGATCGACGCACCCGAGCGCGCATAGAGCCGGGCCACGGTGCGCAGCGTGCCGGCGTCGATGCCGCAGATCCCGGCCATCCGCTCGGGCGGGAACTGGCGGACATGGGCGGCCAGCTCTTCGAAGTTGTCGGTGTGGGCGGCGACGTACTGGCGGTCGTACAATTCCTCCTCGACGATGACGTTCAGCAGCGCGTTCAGCAGGGCGACGTCGGTGCCGACCTTGAATTGCAGCATGTGCGTGGCGTGGCGCTTCAGCGCCTGCCCGCGCGGGTCCATGACGACCAGCTTGGCGCCCCGCTTCGCGGCGTTCTTGAAGAAGGTTGCTGCGACCGGGTGGTTCTCGGTCGGGTTGGCGCCGATGACCACGATCACCTCGGCGTCCTCGGCCGCCATGAAGGGGGCGGTGACGGCGCCGGAGCCGATGCCCTCGATCAGCGCCGCCACGGAGGAGGCGTGGCACAGGCGGGTGCAGTGGTCGACGTTGTTGGTGCCGAAGCCGGTGCGCACCAGCTTCTGGAACAGGTACGCCTCCTCGTTCGAGCCCTTGGCCGAGCCGAAGCCGGCCAGCGCGTTGCCGCCGTGAGCGTCGCGGATCCGCTTGAGGCCGGTCGCCGCGCGGTCCAGCGCCTCCTCCCAGGTGGCGGGACGGAAATGCGTCCAGGGGTCGGCTGGATCCACGTCGATGGTCTTGGGCGCGCCGTCCTTGCGGATCAGCGGCCGGGTCAGCCGGCGCGGATGGTGCACGTAGTCGAATCCGAAGCGGCCCTTGACGCACAGCCGGTTGCGGTTGGCCGGTCCGTCGCGCCCGTCCACTGCGACGATGCGGTCGTCCTTGACGCGGTAGGTTATCTGGCACCCCACCCCGCAATAGGGGCAGACGCTGTCCACCGCCTTGTCCGGCACCACGGCGCGCACACCGGCCCCGTCAACCAGGCTGGCAGGCATCAGCGCCCCGGTCGGACAGGCCTGCACGCACTCGCCACACGCCACGCACGTGCTGCCGCCCATCGGGTCGGCCATGTCGAAGACGATGCTTTCCGTCGGGCCGCGCCACGCCATGCCGATGACGTCGTTCGCCTGCACCTCACGGCAGGCACGGACGCACAGCGTGCATTGGATACAGGCGTCCAATCGCACGCTCATGGCGGGATGGGAACGGTCCGGAGCGGGCTGCGCTGCGCGGCGCGGGAACAGGTCGCCCACGGCGCCGACCCGGTCCGCCCAGCGCAGGAAGGATGAATCCGGATCGGGGGAGGCTGCGCGGTCCGGCTGGTCCACCAGGAGCAGCTCGAAGACGAGCCGGCGCGCCTCCTGCGCCCGCGGACTGGCGGTCCGCACCGTCATGCCGGCGGTGGGGCGGCGGATGCAGGACGCCGCGAGGACGCGCTCCCCCTCGATCTCGACCATGCAGGCGCGGCAGTTGCCGTCGGGGCGGTAGCCGGGCGCGGGCGCGTGGCAGAGGTGGGGGATGTCGGTCCCCAGCCGGTGCGCCGCCTGCCAGATGGTCTCGCCCGGCCGGGCCTCGACCTCGGCGCCGTCGAGCCGGAACCGGATGCTCATGACAGTTCCTCCGGGAAGTGGCGCAGGATGGAGCGCACCGGGTTCATCGCCGCTTGGCCCAGGCCGCAGATCGAGGCGTCGGTCATAACCCGCGTCAGCGCCTCGAAGGCCGTGTGGTTCCGTGGATCGTTCTCCAGGAGAAGGACGGCCTTTTCGGTACCGACCCGGCAGGGAGTGCATTGGCCGCAGCTTTCGTTTCGGAAGAAACGCAGCAGGTTGAGCGCGACCTGACGGAGGTCGTCCTTGTCCGACAGGACGATCACCGCCGCCGAACCGATGAAGCAGCCGTGCGGCTCCAGCGTCCCGAAGTCGAGTGGCAGGTCGGCCATGGACGCCGGCAGCAGCCCGCCCGAGGCGCCGCCCGGCAGGTAGGCCTTGAACGTGTGCCCGGGAGCCATGCCGCCGCAGAACTCGTCGATCAGGTCCCGCACCGTGATGCCGGCCGGCGCCACCTTGGGGCCCGGCAGGCGGACGCGGCCCGAGACGGAATAGGTGCGCAGGCCCTGACGGCCGTTGCGTCCCTGGGCGCTCCACCACTCGGCGCCGCGTTCCAGGATGTCGGTCACCCAGAACAGCGTCTCGATGTTGTTGATCAGCGTCGGCCGCCCGAACAGGCCGACCTGGGCCGGGAACGGCGGCTTGTGGCGGGGCAGGGGGCGCTTGCCCTCGATGCTCTCCAGCATCGAGGATTCCTCGCCGCAGATGTAGGCGCCGGCGCCGCGGTGCATCCGGATATACCCGGCGGGCGCCAGTCCAGCGGCCTCCAGCGCGGCGATCTCCTCCAGCAGGATGGCGCGCGCCTGCGGGTACTCGTCGCGCAGATAGAGATGGACCTCCACCGCCTCGATCATCCATGCCGCGACGAGCATGCCTTCGAGGAAGCGGTTCGGATCGGTTTCAAGATAGTGTCGGTCCTTGAAGGTCCCCGGCTCGCCCTCGTCGGCGTTCACGGCCAGATAGCGCGGGGCCGGCTCCGACCGCACCAGCTTCCACTTGCGGCCCGTCGGGAAGCCGGCGCCGCCCATGCCGCGCAGCGAGGAATGTTCAAGCGCTGCCAGGATGTCGTCGCGCGACCGGCGCCCCTCCAGGCAGGATGCCAGCAGCGCGTAGCCGCCCTGCGCCCGGTATTCCTCGAACCGCCGTGGCGAAGGGATCCGCCCGCGGTAGGTGCCGTTCAGCGCGGCGAGCGCGGTTTCCGGATCCGCCGGTTCGATCGGCGTGTGGTTGACGGTGGCAGACGGCGCCCGGTCGCACCCGCCCATGCATGGCGCGCGCACGACGCGGGCGTCGGGGCCGAGCCGGCCGGCAAGATCGCGCACGAGATCCTCCGCCCCGGCCATGGAACAGGCGATCCCGTCGCACACGCGGATGGTCAGGGACGGCGGGGGCGCCTCCCCCTCGTGCACGAGGTCGAAGTGGGCGTAGAAGGAGGCGACCTCGAACACCTCGGTTTGGGCCAGGCGCATGTCATGGGCCAGCGCCGTCAGGTGGCGGACGTGCAGGCAGCCATAGCGATCCTGGATCCGGTGCAGGAAATCCAGCAGGCAGTCCCGGCGCCGCGGTGTGTTGCCGAGCAGGGCGCGCACCTCGTCCAACGCCGCGGGTTCGACTTGCCGGCCCTTCGGCTGTGCCGCGGACCGGCGCCGGCCGGGTCGAGGTTCCGGCGATTGCCCCTCGTGCACATCCGGCATGGTCCTGTTCCCCCCCTGGTCTGTCGTTCCTTGTCGCTGGCGTGCCGCCGGATGTTCCCCGAAAGCGCCCTTGAGCGTGCTCGCCGGGATGCCGCACGATGACCTGGCCCCCGGCAACGCGGTTCGAGGCTTCCATGGCCGCCAAGCACGCCCTCCTGTTCGCTTTCCTCCTGCTCGGCACCGGCGCGGCGCTGGCCGAGGACGGATACCCGACCACCGCCCGCGTCGATTACGTCCTGGGCTGTATGGCCGCCAACGGCCAGAACCAGGAAGTCATGCGCAAATGCTCGTGCAGTGTTGACGAGATTGCGGCGCACTTCCCGTACGACAAGTATGTGGCCATCGAAACCGCCCGGATCATGCAGGACGCGCCGGGCGAGCGCGCGTCCCTCGTTCGCGGAGCCGCTTGGGTCAAGGATCTGCAGGATGAGTTCCGGCAGATCCAGGTCGCCGCGGACCTGAAGTGTTTCTGATCCCGGCTCATGACCCTGAAGTGGCGCGGATCGGCCAGCTTTCCTTGAAGACGCGCCCCTTCGAATCCTCCGCCGTCACCTCCAGCGTGCCCGTCTTTTCCGGTACGAACGAGAAGTGGATGCTGGGATCCTCGCTCAGCGAGATGTCGGAATCGACGTCCATCACCGGCGCCCCGTTGTAACGGACCTCGATCGTCTTCACGTAGTGCGCGGGAATGAAGTAGTAGTTGAGCTGGTCGTATTGCAGCCCGGTGTAGTTGGGATGGCTGATAAGGAGCTGCGCGTTCATCTGCTCTCCGGCGACGATGGTTTCCGGCAGATTCAGCTTCATCTTGCCCATGCGGGCGACCGCGAGCTGCGCGTTCTTCAGCGCGGGGGCCGAGCAGCCGCCGGCGGCCTTGACGAAGCGCGCCGTCTTGAGCAACCGGCCGTCGCTCGTCTCGGCGATGGCGGTGATGTTCGTATAGCTGTCGACCCGAAGGCGGGTCTCGACCGCGTGCGGGTTCGCGCCGTCGGGGAAGCGGAAGATCGCGGCGCGCGGGATCGGGTTGTTGTCGACGATGAGGTGCACCGCGTTCACCTGCACGTCGGCACCGGGGACGGTCGCGATCCGTATGGGCACGAGCGCGGCGTCGTGGGCACGGGTCGGCGCCTCCAGGACGAGGAGGGACCCGGCATCCTCGACGGGCCGGCCTGCGAAGTACATGTCGTGCAGCAGTTCCCAGCGCGCCTCCTCCTTTGAGGCCGCCAAGGCGCCACCGCCGATGAGGAAGGCCAGTCCGGCGCCCGCCAGCGCCGCGGCCGTGCCGGCCATCCCGGTTCCGTGCTGCGTCCCCATCGCTTCCTCCCTGATCATTCCCATTCCAGTTCGGCGAATGCCGCCGTCACGTTGCGCGGGTGATAGGTGTCGAACAGATGCCAGTACGGCCGTTCGTCCGCACCGACTTCGGCGACGGCGCGCTGGATGGTGCCGCCGGCCTTCTGGACAGTGCGGACCCCGGTGACGATCCGCTCCAGGTAGCGGCGCAGATCCGCCGCTGCATCGGGCCAGGGGGCCGACGCCGGGCCGTGCCCCGGAACCGCGCGCACCGCCGACAGCGCCGTCAACACGTCGAGCCAGCCGAGCACGCTGCCGTCAATGGCCGGCGCGTGTTCCATGAACACCAGATCGCCGGTCCACAGGGTTCCGGTCTGCCGGTCGAACACGGTCAGGTCGTTGTCGGTGTGCGCCGGCGGGTGCGCAACCAACTCCAGCGTCCGTTGGCCGAGATTGATCTCCAGACGGTCGGACACCGTGATCGCCGTCGGCGCGAAACCCACGTCCTCGAACGCCGCACCGGTCGCTTCACGGAACGCGCGCAGATAATGGTCGCGGCGCGCCGTCATGGCCGCCGGGAAGTTCCGATGCGTCACGAAAGCCGGGCCGTCAACCAGGAAGGCGCCGTTTCCGAACACGTGGTCGGGGTGCATGTGGGTGTTGATGACGTAGCGGACGGGCCGGTCGGTGTGCATCCGGACGGCGTCGCGCAGTGCCCGGCCGATGGCCGGCCCCCCGCCGGTGTCGATCACCGCGACGGCATCGCGGCCAACGATGAACCCGCAGTTGGCGGTGTCGCCCCGGTTCGCCGCGTCCGTCTCCTCATGCCGGCCGACATGCACGAAGACACCCGGCGCGACTTCCCTGACGGGCAAGGCGTCGGCCAGCGCCGGCTCCGCCCGCAACGGCCAGACGCCGATCACCACCGCGGCAATCCAAAGCCAGATGCGCGCGCTTGCCAAAGCCGTCTTCCGGTTTCTTCACTGCTATGAAAAGCATATGGCTTTCCGAAACAGGCGGGCAACGCATCAAAAGTACTTCTGCGCCGCACCATGGTCGGTGTTCTGCCCTGTTCGGAGCTGGAAAGCGTCGTGGCCATGAATTGGGCGAACGGGGTATGCCGGAAAGATCCCGCGGAGCTGTTCCCGTCTTCCCTTACATTGACCAAAAACAAAACCGGTGCCGGTCATCGGCGGGATTCCATGGGCCGGGCGCCGCAGGGGGGAACGTCGATGCTTTGCAAATGGATGCGCGCGGCCACCATGACGCTGATCGTCCTGTGGTCCGGCGTGGCTGGAGCCGCCGATTCCAGGCCGCTGCGCCTCGGCCTCGTGAAGTTCGGCACCGTCGCCTGGGAGATTGACACCGTCAAGCGTCACGGCTTCGACGCCGAGGCCGGCCTGGATGTGCGGGTGGTCGATCTCGCCAATCCGGAAGCCGGGAAGATCGCGCTCCTGGGCGGCAGCGTTGACATGATCGTCAGCGACTGGATCTGGACGAGCCGTCAGCGCAGCGAGGGGGAGCGCATCGCCTTCGTCCCGTTCTCCGCGTCCGTGGGAGCCGTGATGGTCGGGCGGGATTCACCGCTGTCCTCTCTTGCCGACCTGAAGGACCGAAGGATCGGCGTGGCCGGCGGCCCGCTGGACAAGAGCTGGCTGCTGGTGCGCGCGCTTGCCGTCAAGGAGCATGGCTTCGACCCGGCGCGGGACGCGCAGCCGGTGTTCGCGGCGCCCCCGCTGCTCAATCAGCAGATGGTCGCGGGGCAACTCGACGCGGTGCTCAACTACTGGCCGTTCGCGGCGCGTCTCGACGCGCTTGGCTACCGGCGCCTGCTCGACGTAAACCACATCGCATCCCGGCTCGGCGTCGTCGGCGAGACGCCGGCGCTCGGCTACGTCTTTCTCGAAGAATGGGGGCGGCGGAACGCGGCGGACATTGCAACGTTCTTCCACGCCACCCTCCGGGCCAAGGAACTGTTGCGCACCTCCGATGCGGAGTGGGAGCGGCTCCGGCCCCTCATGCGGGCTGAGGACGAGGCCACCTTCACCGCCCTTCGGGACGGCTATCGGGACGGCATCCCGCGGCATTGGGGAGCGGACGAGAAGGTTGCCGCCGCCGAGCTGTTCGAAATCGTCGCCGAACTGGGAGGGCCCGATCTGGTGGGGAAGGAAAGGCGGCTGGCCGAAGGCACGTTCTGGCCCGGCGTCGCCATCCCCGTCGGGCCGTGATGGGCGGGCCATGATGACGGCCGCACAGCGCGGGCTGTCCCTGCTGCTGCTGCTGGTGTTCTGGCAGACCGCGGCAGCCGCCGCGGCCAGCCGCCTGCTGCCGCCGCCGTCGGATGTTCTGGACGTGATGGTGCAGGGGGTGGCGAGCGGCGAACTGCTCCGTCACCTCGCGGCGACGCTGGCGCGGGTCGCGGCGAGCTTTGTCGTCTCGATGCTGGTGGGCGTCGTGATCGGCATCGCGCTCGGTCGCTCGACGATCCTCGACCGCCTGTTCGACGGCTGGCTGGTCCTGTTCCTGAACCTGCCGGCGCTGGTGGTTATCATCCTGTGCTACGTCTGGTTCGGCATGGTCGAGGCGGCCGCCGTCCTGGCCGTGTCGATCAACAAGATTCCCAACGTGGCGGTGATCGTGCGGGAGGGTGCGCGGGCGCTTGACCGGGATTACCTTGATGTCGCCCAGGTGTACCGGTTCGGCCCGTTGCGCACGCTCCGGCACGTGGTGCTGCCGCAACTCGCCCCGTATTTCCTCGCGGCGGCCCGCTCCGGGCTCGCGCTGATCTGGAAGATCGTCCTGGTCGTCGAGTTGCTGGGGCGGAGCAACGGCGTGGGCTTTCAGATCAGCGTGTACTTCCAGCTGTTCGACGTCACGGCCATCCTGGCCTATACCTTCGCCTTCATCGCCGTGGTGCTGGGGGTCGAGGTGGCCGTGCTGCAACCCTTGGACCGCCGCGTGGCGCACTGGCGGCGTTAGGGCGGTTCTCCGAGGGATGACGCCAGGATTTCGCCTTTCCCGCATGCCGGGCCGTCGGCAAACTGGCGGTGCCAGAACAGGTGTGGGTGCGAAAAACCGGTGACCTGATCATCCGGAAGCTTGGCGCGGACCGCTGTCGGGCTTCGGCTTTTCCGGCTCGTGTTCCGGCACGGGGTTCGGGGCGACGGAGAGGCCCAGGCACCAGCCCAGGTAAAACCGCAGATCGTCGGAGAACGCTTCAGGCGTGTAGAGCTGCAGGCCTGGATTGCCGATGACTTGCGAGCCCGCCTGGATTCCCCAAGCGAGGAGCATCCAGCCACCCGCCACCCAGGCCGTGAGTTTCGCCAATGCCGGAAAGGTGTTTGCATCCCAGTGGCGAAGCACGATCCTGGTGCCGAGCAGCGCGATCAGAAAGCCCGGAGCTGCGCTCGTCGCCACGATCGGCCAGCCCCACCCGTAAAGATGGCCGATGATGAGGATCCAGGCGCACGCCAAGCCTGCCGCCGGAAGGGCGAAGCGGCGCGCCGTACCCGCCACGAACCACGCGGCCGTAACGGCGGCCGGGATCGACGCCCATTCAAACGCGCTGTCGATGGCTTGTGCCAGGTTTGCCTGTTTCGCCTCGTCGCCGGGATGGTTGCCGCCGAGATACGCGATCATCGCTTCGTGGACGCACACGACAACGACCCCGAAGGCAAGCGAGACCAGGACGCTCAGCAGCAGGCCTCTGGTTCGCTCGTGATCCAGCCGCCACTGGCCGGCCTTGAGCCGTTCCACGAGCGGTTCGACGAAAAAGGCAAAGAGGGTGCCGATGAACAGCGCGGAGTACAATTCGGCGGCTCCGAAATGGCCGCGCATGAGCACGAATCCTTGCCAGATCAGCTCCGGGGCGAAGGCACAGACGGACACCCACACAGTGAAGACGGCATAGGCCAGCCCACGTTCGAACGGCACGGGATGCCTCCATGGTCAAGCGGCTTCGCTGGGTCGATGCTGATTCCTCTGCTCGATGATGCCTTGCGCCGGCATCGACCTGTGCTCATTCGGGCGGTGCCAGACTGACCAGCGGAGCCGTTCGTCCGCAGAAGTCGACCAGATTGGGCTGGGTTGAGACAAACGCACGCAGCGGCGTGTCGATCTCGTACCGGTGGATGTTGGGCAGGAACCCCATCAGCGCCGCGTCGATGCTGCGCGGGGTGTCGCCGAAGATGAACGGCCGGTCCGCCAACGTGCCAGCCACCGCGTCCAGGTCGGCGACGCCGCGGGCGTAGACCTGTTCGGGTTCATAGCGGCCGATGCCTTGGAAATAATAGCGCTTCAGGTTGTACTGGCGTGCCGCCTCGAGCATCGCTTCGGTGAGGCCCGGATGGGTGTTGAGCAATTGGTCCCGAAACAGCGGCCAGAACCGCGCATCGGACCACCGCGAGTAGGACATTACCCAATAGAGATCATCGAGCGTGCGCCGGATCATATGGCCGATGCGGCGTTCGGCCTCGCTGAGGCCGTCATCGATGGGCAACCGATGAGTTCCGATCAGGTGAGCGATGATGAGATCGCTGTCTCCGATCACCCCGCCGTCAGCCACGATGTACGGAAGTTGCCCGCGTGGTGCTTCGCGGGTGTCGATGATGTGCTCTTGCCGATAGGGCAGCTCGCACAGGCGCAGGAACGCCACGACCTTGAGACCGTACGGATTGTTGTCCGCGAGACCGAAGAGGTGGGGATAGGTGTAAAGCGTGATCATGGCCGGCTCCCATCCGATCGCAACCCGGCTGGCGAACGGGCGCCCCCCGTAGCGCCGGGAGCAGCATGGCACGGTGCGTGGACATCCGGTATCCGATCATTGGAACAGTATGTCCGGGCGCTCCGGTGCAGCGGTTTGCGGCCTCACGAGGAACCGCTTGCCAAGCCATTCGGACCTCGCAGGGCCAGCCAGCCGACGCTGGCGGCCGGCGCGAACCAGCCGACCCGTTCCCGCAACTCGGGTGCGACGGGCAGGTGGGCTTCGAAGTCACGGTAGGGCAGGCTCTGCCGCTCGGCCAGACGCCGGACCAGGAAGCGGCCGACCCCGGCTCCGACCAGCGGAACGCCGTCCCCGACGCAGGCACGCGACCCTACTTGGTCGAGCGCGTCCTCGATCTGCCGAAGCTGACGCTCCGCCAGATGGCGGGCCAGCCGGCGTGCGGCGGGAACGCTGTCCGGCCCCAAGTCCTCGCCCACCATCCGCAGCAGCCGCCGTGCGCTGGCCGTCACGCTGCGATCCCGGCCGTCCGCGGTGGGATGCTGGTCGGCTTCCTCCGGCAGCGTTCCTGACAGGCGGTGCACGTCGGCCATGGTGGCTAACAGTTCGGCCATCAGGGCGCGCCGACGGCCGGCGAAAGGAACAACGCCGGCCACCGCCATGACGGGCGTGCGCACGACGCCGCTGTAGACCAGTTCCCCGTTCTCCAGGCGCTCTGCATCGGTGTAGCCGGCCTGCCGCGGGCCTCCGCCCGCAAGGGGAACGATGTCGGTCGTGGTGCTGCCGACGTCGAGCAGGATGCCGTCGCCGGCCATGGCCGCCACCAACGCAGTGGCGTGCCAGTTGGCCGAGGCCACCGCATCCACATGGTCCGGAACGGCGTCGGCCGGGATCAAGCCTCGGGGACCGGCAAAGACCTCCAGGTTCACCGCAGGCAAGGTGGAACGTGTTGTTTCGACGATGCGACGCACGCCGTCCGCCCGGTCGTCGAAGAGGTCGGCCAGTTCCCCGGTCATGGTCGCGGCGACACGCTGCGGTTGTTCCCAGTCGGAGAGAACAGCCGTCAGCGCCGCATCCAGGCGGTCCAACCCCTGCCAGAGCGGACAGGGCACCTGGGCAAGGCCCCGCAGCGTCCCCGTGCTGTCGAACAGGGCGGCCTTCAGGTGCGCGCCGCCGATGTCCAGGGCGATCAGTCCGCCGTTTCCCATCCCATCGGCTCCAAGTGAAGGGGAACCGGCGCGATCCGGCCCACGGGAGGGGGCGGCGTGGGCGGTTCGTGCAGCAGGCCGAGCACGGCCGCCGCGACGTTCACCCCGGTCGCGCGCCGCACGCCCACGTACGAGGTGGTGAGGCGCGGGTTGACCTCCAAAACCAACGGCCCCTGTGCCGTCGCGATGAAATCCACGCCGACGTAGCCGAAGAGGCCCGGCATGGCTGCCGCGACACGCTGGGCGAGGTCATGCAGGTCGGGCGAGGAAGCCCTGCCGCCGACGATGCCTCCGCGGTAGACGAAGGATGAGCCGGACAGCTCGACGTGCTGGCGGTTTACGGTCAGCAGCCAGGCCTGCCCGTCACGGCAGAGCATGGAAAGGCTGGCCGGGGTACCGGGAACGAAGGGCTGAAGGACGAAGCCGGCGCGTTCTGAACTGGCACGCCAACGAGCCCACGCATCGCTGTCGTGAAGCAGGCGGGTCTCCATGCATCCTACCCCGTCGTCGGGTTTGACGACCCAGGGGCCGCCGCCCGGCGGCTCATCCATGTCATCGGCACGCCAGACCGGCACGACGGGAACCCCTGCCGCCGAGAGGGTCGCGGCCGTGGCCGCCTTGCTCGCCGCGATGGCCACGGCGTCGGGG
>JAEYOB010000804.1 GCA_023412175.1 Pseudomonadota bacterium
ACCTCCGCCGCCCCGGTGCCGATGGGCGTGGCAAGACCCATGGCGGCGATGCCGAGCGGGCGGCGGCTCACGGCGCCGTCTCCGTGGACTGCACCTCGATCTCATAGCCCCAGGCGAGGTTGGCGTAGCGCAGCGTGCCGGTCCACGGCTTGCCCTCGGCCCAGCTGCGCTCGGCGCGCAGCACGTCCTTGCCGCCGATGCGCACGGTGCGCTGGTGGGCGTCCGCCGTCAGGGTGCCGCCGGTGGGCGACAGCGCCCGCTGAACCGCGGCTTCCGGCCAGTAGAGGACGACAATGTCGGCCAGCATGCTGCCGGGCCGCAGCGCCGGGGGCAGCCAGGGGGCGGTCTCCACCTCCAGCCCGGCGTCGGTCCAGGTGACGGTCATCGCGCGCCGGCCCAGGCTGTCCACGCCGGCCAGCAAGAAGCGCTCCGGCGTGATGCTCAGCCGGCCCTCGAAAACGAAAGTTTGGCCGTCGCGGGAGGCGGTGATGAGCTGCGCCGCCTCGACGCGCCGCCCGAGGTCGGCCGGGCGCGGCAGCGCCAGCACCTCGCCCGGGGCAAGCAGCGGCGCGTGAACGTCGGTCGAGCCGCCGCCGGGCATGGCAGTGCACGCACCCAGCCACAGCACGAGTGCGATCCACCCTTTTTGCGCGGTCATCACGTGGAACGGGATCCCCAGAGAACGAAACACCGGCGACAATACACCAATCACATTAACCGTGTATTGATTGTGGACACACTGTGACGCGCACCACGCCGCGCCAGCGGTGCAAAAAGAAAGGCAATGGAAATTCCCACCAGCATGGTCAAGCCGAAGCTGTGCACCGCCGGCACGCCGCTGAACGACAGCAACCCGAAGGACAGCAGCGTCGTCAGCGTCGCCAGCCATACCGCCAGCATGGTGACCGGCCGGCGCTCGCCGCCGCTTTCGGCGCAGAACACGGCATAGTCCACGCCGATGGACAGGATCAGCACCAGCGCCATGGCGTGGAAGAAGGTGAAGCCCTGCCCCGCCAGCCCGACCGCCGCCGGCGCCATGACCAGCGCCACCGCCGGCGGCACCATGGTCCACGCCGCCCCCCGCCACCCGTAGCGCCACGCCAGCACCGGCAGCATCAGCAGCGCCGCCAGCCCGGTCAGCAGCAGCGCCCGGTGCCGGTACTTGCCGAGCAACGCCGAGAAGTCCGCCGTCGGATCGACCAAGCGCACGCCCGCCGTCCCGGCCACCGCGGCGCGCACCGCGTCCGGATCGCTCAAACCCTGCAACGCCACCACGTGCAGCCCCGGCCCGAGCACAAGGTCGCGCAGGAACGGTACGGCGTCCGCCGACAGGGCGCGCTCCAGCGTCAGGGCGCCCTCCACCGCCTTCTCCGGTTCGGCCGGCGGCAGGCCGAGGCGGGCGCGCTGCGCGGCAAGCAGCGGGCCGTCGAGCGCCGAGGCCACCAGCGCCCGGTTCTCCGCCTGTGTCCTGGCGGACGGCACGAAAGCGGCCGGCATCTGATAACCGGCGATGGCGCCGTCCGATTTCAGGCGTACCAGCGTCGCGGCGAGATCCTCCTCCCGGCGTAGCGCGGCCTCGTCGTCGGCGGCCTGGACCAGCAGGAACTGCGAAGCGGTGGTGGCGCCGATCAGGTGCTGGATCTCGTCCTGCTGGCGCTTGAGGTCGATGGAAAGGGCCTGTAGGCGCCGCACGTCGTCGTCGGCCGTCAGCCGCATCAGGCCGATGCCCCCGGCGACGGTGCAGGCCAGCAACAGCGCCACGCGCACCCAACGCCAGCGCGCCTCCTCCCAGAAGGTCCACAGCCGGCCAGCCGCACCCAGCATGCCGGCGCCATGCGTCAGGGTGCGGGCCCGGTCGAGCGCCGGCAACCACAGCACCACGGTGAGAAAGGCGGCGCTCAACCCGATGATCGAGAACGCCGCGATCTGCCGCAGCCCGGGAAACGGCGCCAGCATCAGCGCGGCATAGCCGATCAGCGTGGTCGCCAGCCCCAGCGTGATGCCCGGCAGCACGTGGCGCAGCCGCTCGCGCGGCGTCGGCGTCGCCGGATCGAACCGGCAGGCACTGTAATGCAGGCTGTAATCGACGGCGACGCCGATCAGGCTGCTGCCGAACAGCAGCGCCGCCACGTGCAGTTCACCGAACAGGGCGAGGCTGCCGCTCAGACCGACCGCCATACCGACGCCCAGCGCCAGCACATTGTGCAGCAGCGGCGCCAGCCGCCGGAACACCAGCACCACCAGCAGCATGGTGCCCACCAGCGACAGCGTGCTGAGCGTCGAAGCCTCGCCGATCGCCGTGCGCGAGCCGGCGTGCGCAAAGAACACCGCCCCCAGCCGCTTGACCTGGAGCCCCGGCGAGGCCGCCGCCAGCGCAGCCGCCGATGCGTCGAAGGCCCCGACCAGCCGTTCCTGAAGGTCCAGCTCGAACGGCTCGCCGGCCAGCGTGGCGCTGACCAGCACCCAGGTGACGCCATCCTCGGTGACGCTCAGCATGCCGTCTTCCGGGGTCAGGCGCGACAGCGGGAACGGCAGGTTGGTGAAGAAGGACGGCAGCAGCAGGAACGGATCGGTGCGCAGCAGCCCGGCGTCCACCAGCCCGGCGAAGCCGAACGCCTGCGACAGCGCCCGCATGGCGATGTCCTCGCCCTTCCCAGCCGCGAGCAGGGTCCGGTCGCCTTCGCTCAGCAGGCCCTGGCGGTAGGGGAAGTACAGGCCGCCCAACCGCTTCAGGCGGTCGGTGTCGATGCCCTCGCCGACGCGCTCCACCTGCCCGGTCGCCAGCAGGTCCTCGCCCAGACGGGTGGCGGCGGCGCGGGCGGTGTCGCGGTCGGCGTGACCGACCAGCGCCAGCACCCGCCGGCCAAGCGCCCTGGTGACGGCATCGTTGGCGCGTTGCAAAACAGGGTCTTGCTCCTCGCGCGGCAGCAGCGCCAGCAGGTCGGTGCGGAAACCCAGGCCGTCATGGATGCGCGCCGCCAGATACCCGCCGGCCAGTAGCACGATCGCCAGCCAGAGCAACGCGGCGAAGCGTTTCATGGACGGCCCGCGGAGGACAACAGCTTCGCCTCGTCCGCCGTCGGCTGCTCGGTCTTCAGCGCCTGGTCCCGAAAGGTCAGGCGGTCGCGGTCGCCGTCGGGCTTGGCGATCTCCACCTCGTTCACGAAGCGGCCGCCGCGCACCGTGATGGCGCGGATCGGCATGGCCGGGTCGTCAGCGCGGCGCGGCGTCAGGTGCAGGTTCCAGGCCGCGGTGTCGCCAGTGCGCTCAACGGCGAACATGCCCTCCAGCGCCTTCCAGTCCCCGGTCAGGGCACCACCCAGCATGGTGTAGAGCTTGGACATGAAGGGCAGCCGGGCGGCCGGCAGGCGCATGGTCTCGTTGCCCTTCACCTCCTGCACGAGACCGGCGGGGCTCATGACGGTGGTGACGGCGAACGGCGTCTCGGTCCGCCAGATCAGCCCGCCACCGGGGACAAGAACGAAGCGCCCCTCGCTCTTCAGCGGTGCCTGGAAGCCTTTGAGGAAACGTTCCTGCACGAAGGCGCCGCGCAGCACCTGCCCCTCGCTCAGCGTTTCCGCGGCGGCGGCCGGCAGCGCCAGGATCATCAGCAGAATGGCGGCAATGCGTCCGAACCAGCTCACAGCAGCGCCCTCACCTTGTCCGTGAACACCGCGGGGCATTCGAAGCACAGCTCGCCGCCCTCCTCCTTCACCGCCAGCTGCATGGTGCGCGCCTTGGTCAGAAGCTCGCCGGTCTTCCCGTCGCGGATGCGATAGTCGATGCGGATCCGGTTCTCGTACTCGGCCAGCGTCGCGGTGACCGTGATGACCTGCCCGAAGCGGATCGGCCGCACGTACTTCACGTGCAGGTCGACGATGGGGAACACGTACCCGGACGCCGCCATCTCCGGGTAATTGTAGCCGATGCGGTCGAGCAGCGCGCAACGCGCCTGCTCCAGGAAGCGGGCGTAGTTGCCGTGCCAGACCACCTGCATGGGGTCCAGGTCGTAGAACTGCGCCTGGATGCTGACCTCTGCGGAAATCATGACGTACCGGTTCCTTCGACGGTGATCGAGCCGGAGGACAGCGCCTCGTCCCCGCAGCGGTATTCGAACGTCAGGCGCTGCCGTGCGGCGTTGCCGCGCAACGCCAGCGTCACCAGCGTGCCCGGCACGGTGACGCGGCGGAACTTGACCTGAAACGCCTGCGCGGAGCCGATGCCGGCGCTCAGGTGCCGGTCCGCCAGCTTCACCGCCCAGTCGATCTGCGCCACCCCCGGCACGATGGGCATGCCGGGAAAATGCCCGTCGAGCTGCGCCAGATCGAGCGGGATGAACAGGTCCAGTTCCACCCCGTCGGCGAGCGGCCGGACGGCGCGGGTTTCCGGTTCGGTGGGGCGGGGCACGGCGGTCTCCTCGAACAGGGCGGCGATGTCGGCGTGGCGGCGCTTGCCCAGCGCACCGTCCGGCAGGCAGGCGACGAAACGCCAGCGGCGCGGCAGACCGGCGGGTTCCTGCGTGGCGGACAGTTCGTGGCGCAGCAGCCGCCCGAAGCGGAAGGCGCCCAGCTCGGCCAGACGCGCGGCGCCCTCGGCGGTCGGCACAACGGCGGCGCAGAGCTGGTCCAGCACCAGCGCGGCGGCGTCCGCCACCAGGGCCGAACGGCGCAGATGCTCCTCCACCTCGGGCAGGCTGACGCGCTTGCCCTCGACCTTGGCAACCCGGTCGGCGCGGCCGTGGAAGCGGAAACCTCCCTCGCCGTCCAGCGCCACGAGGTCGGAGCCGGTGTGCACGCCGCCCTCGACATGCGCGGCGCGGACCTGGAGGCAGCCGTCTTCGGCGCGTCCGATCCGCGTGCCGGGTAGCGGACGCCACGCCGGGTCGGCGGCATCGCGGCGGCGGTGAGCGATGGCGCCGGTCTCGGTGCTGCCGAAGATCTCGGTCACCGGCGTGCCGAACAGGGCGCGCGCGGCGCGCGCGGCCTCCTCGGGCAGCGGCGCCCCGGCCGACAGCACGAGGTCCGGATGGCGTTCCGGCGGCAGCGGCGCGATGCCGGCAAGCCGGGTGAGGTGCGCCGGGCTGGTCACCAGCACGGACCCGGCATCGAGCGCGGCGAGCGCCGTTTCCCACAGCTCGTGCATGGCACCGGCAAAGGGCCGGCCGGTGGACAGCGGCCAGACGATCCGGAAGTTCAGGCCGTAGACGTGCTGGTGCGTCACCGTGGCGTGCACGCGGGCGTCCGGGCGGACAAGGGAGCCCAGCGCGCCCTCGGTCGCCAGCCCCTCGGTCTCCAGCATGCCCAGCGTGCGGACCACGCGTTTCGGCCCACCGGTGGAGCCCGAGGTGAAGAAACTCAACGGCGCCGTGGGGTCGAGCGGTTCCAGCGCGATGCCCTCGCCTCCGGGCTCCAGCGCCGTCACCGGGCCGACGCCCGCCGGCGGCCGGTCGCCGACCAGCACGTCCCACTCCCCGGCGATGGCGGCCAACGTGCCGGGCTGGGCGTTCTGCGGCATGACGACCTCGGCACCGGCGTGCAACAGCGCCAGCAACCCGACCGCGCCCCAATAGCCGTCCGCCGCGCCCAGCAATCCGCGGCGGCAGCCCAGGCGCCTCAGCCGCGCCGCGTTGCCGGCGACGTCGGCGCGGAACCGGGCGAAATCCACCGTGCGGCCGTCGAGGTCGGCAACCGGCGCACGGTCCGGGCGTCCTTCGGCAAACAGGCGGGAAAGCGGAAGCGCCGTCATGCCCCGGCGTGCCTCCGGCGCACCACGCGACGGACCAGGAATTCACCGCCGAACAGCACGCCCATGACCGCGTAGGCGATCACGCCGGTCCACAGCGCCCACGCAGCGTCGCTGCCCCACAGCGCCAATCCCGCGGCAATGAAGGCGTTGGCGGCCAGCCAGACGGTCCAGACGACGGTGACGGTGCGGCAGTAGGCCTGCCCCTCGGGCGGCAGGTCGGGCTCCTGCAAGCGGGCGAAGCGCTCGATCAGGCTGGGTGGCCGGAGCAGCGAGGCGCCGAACACCGCGGCGGTGCCCAGGCTGAGCACCACCGGGTAGGCCTTGGCCGCAAGCTGCCCGTCAAGCGCCGCCAGCGCGGCGATCAGCACAGCCGCCCCGGCCAACGGCAGGCGCCAGACGCGGGCGGCGGGCGACGTGGACACGGCGAGGCGCACGCCGATCAGCATCAGCGCCAACGCAACGAACGCCAGCGGCGGCACCGTCGCACGGCCGGCATAGACCAGACCTGGATAGAGGATGCTGGCGGCGACCAGCGCCACCGTGCCGAACGGGCCCCACCTGTTGCCGGGGACCCTATTCCTGGAGAAGGGCATGCACGCGGTCGAGAACATCGCCCACCGTGCGGACGCTCTTGAACTCCTCGGGCTTGAACTTGCGGCCGGTCAGCTCCTGCAGCTTCACCACGAGGTCCACCGCGTCGATGCTGTCGAGGTCCAGGTCTTCGAACAGCCGCGCCTCCAGGGAGACCTTCTCGGCCGGCACTTCGAACATGTCCTCAAGATAACCCTGCAGGCGCCCGTAAATCTCGTCACGCGACAGCATCACGCCTTACTCCGCACGCTGAGATTGAATGAAGCGGGCCAGGGAGCGCACATTGGCGAAGTGCTGCTTCACCTCGTCGGTCACCGAATCGATCTTGATGCCGAACGCCTTGCGCAAGGCAACGCCAAGCTCAAGCGCATCGATGGAGTCGAGGCCGAGCCCCTCGCCGAAAAGCGGTTCCTCGCTATCGATTTCCGCCGGCTCTATGTCTTCAAGCTTGAGCGCGTCAACAATCAGAGTCTTAACCTCTAGTTCAAGCTCTTCCATCGGCCAGCCGTTCCGCAAAATATTCTTCTAGGCTGCGCACCAACTTCCTGGCGGCCAGCGAGCGGTATTGATAGCCGAGCAACCCCTTGACGTCCAGGCGATCGCCAACCATGACGCGAAAAATCGGCCGGCGCGGCGGGATCATCCACCACTTTTCGCCCTTGATCAGCGTCGGCGGGGTGCACGTGATGGTAACAAGCTGGATCTCGGCCTCCAGCAGCGTGGCGACGTTGGCGAAGCCGCGACGGAAGCGCACCGGCTCGCCGGGGACGGTGCGGGTGCCTTCGGGAAAGATGATGATGCCGTCGCCCGATTCCAGCGCGGCGCGGCAGGCCTCCAGCAGCGCCTCCGGTTCCAGATCGTTGCGGATGTAGCCGGCGCCGCGCACCATGCCGCCCAGCCACCGGCTCTCCCACAGTTCCTTCTTCACGATGCACTGGGCGCGCGGCATCAGCGCCATCAGCAGCACCACGTCGAGCAGCGAGGGGTGGTTGGCGACCACCAGCTTGCCCTGCCCGTCGCGCAGCCGCTCCGCGCCCTCGACCTCCAGGTCGATGACGCGCAGCACCAGCAGCATGCGGATGTAGAAGCGGAACATCAGGTGCACGATGCGCTGGCACCGCCGCCGCCGCACCTCGCCGGGCGGGCAGGTCAGCGCCACCAGCGGAAAGGCGGTGGGCGCCAGGATCGCCCCGCCCCCGAACAGGAAGGCGAAGGCGAAGCCGGTCGCCGCCCGCCGCCACAGGGCGTCGAGCCGCTCAGACAGCACGGCGCCACACCCAGTCGAGCCGCATCCCCGCCGACGTCGCGCGCGGTGCTCCGGACAGCAGGAAGCGCAGGAAGTCGAGCGCCGTGGAGTCCGACGCCCGCTCGCCGGTCGCGGGGGTGGAGTCGAGAAGGATGGTGTCGCCGCCCTTCCCCGCCGGCCCCTCCTCTGCAGGGCCGAGCGCGATCGCCACCGCCAGCGGCAGCGCCCGGTCGGCATCGGTGCGGAAAGGCGCGTACTCCTCGGGAACCGGGGCGTCGCCGTAGAGCAGAAGCACCGGCTCGGCCGGGTTCTCGGCGAAGCTGGCGGCGGCTTCCAGGAGGCCGAAGCCGAAGCTGTCCGGCCCGGCGGCCAGCGCGGTGTGGCCCCGGCGGTTGCCGGTGTGGATGGACAGCAGCCCGGCCAGGCCATGGTGCACCGACAGGCTGAACTCCGCCGGTGAGGGCAGTTCGCCTTTGCTCAGGGAGTCGATGATCCCGACGGTGCGCCACAGCTCGCCATGGCCGGAGGCCAGGACGTAGCGCGCGGCGTGCGCCGCATCGCCGCAGGCCAGCGCTGCGGCGATCAGCTTCTGGCCGACCGGCGAGGTGCGCCGCCGCAGCATCATGGGCAGCGCCGGCAGGGGTTCCTCGTCGCCGGAAACCGCCGGCGCCCCGGCCCAGGTCCGCCACGCCGCGCGCGTCGCGCGTTCCGGCGCCCAGGCGCACCAGGCGTGCACGGTGACCCGCAGGGATTCCGTCATGGTGTGTGCCGTCTTGTCTTTCAGCGCGGGGGCGGGCACGGACGGTAGCATGGCAGGGCGGCGTTGTGGAACATGGCGTGCCGATGTGCTCAGGACGCCGGGGTGGTGGGTGCGGTGGGCGGAGTCGGCAGGCGGTTGCCGGCCTTGCCGGTGACACCCGCCCGCGGGGCCCTGGGGTTGGCGGCGACCCGCGTTTCCGGACAACCGCGGCGCGGGTTGATCAGGAGCCTGGGGCATGCCTGGGCCCGCAGGTCGGCACCGCTGGGCAGGGGATTGCGGGGGTTGAACAGCCACGCGGAGACGTCGTTGGTGATCCGGTCGCCGTCCAGCGTGCGCATCAGCAGATGACGGCCTTTCGGGTAGAGTGCGATGCGCGTCTCCCACGGCAAGTCACGCGCCAGGGCGGCCACCCCGTCGCGCGGGACATGCACGTCGAGATCACCCAGCATCAGCAGCACCGGGACACGAAGCTTGCGGGCCTCGATGCGGGCGTCGTGCATCAGATCGACGATGCCGGCCAGCGTCTGGAACCGGGTGCGATGGATGATCAGCGGGTCTTCGCGCATGCGCTGCAGCACCGCCGGATCGTCGGTGGACGGGTTGGCCACCCGCAGCGGCGGCACCGTAGCGTCCGGCACGAGCGAACCCATCACCGCCGCCGCATCCAGCGTCACCGCGGCGCGCAGCCCGGTTCCCCAGACCGCGGGAGCGGACAGCACGACGCCCGACAACAGTCCCTGTTCGGCCCGGGCCGCGGCTACGAGAACGACCGCACCGCCCATGCTCTCGCCGATCAGGTACACCGGCACGTTCGGATGCCGGTTGCGCACCAGCCGGGCCAGCGCCACCAGATCGTCGGCCATACGCTCGCCGCCGTACCAGCGGCCGCGCTCCAGCGCCCGGCCGAACCCGCGCTGATCGATGGCGTAGGTGGTGATGCCCGCCTTCTTCCACAGGCGGGCGGGCCGGTCGAAGGCCTGCCCATAGTCGTTCATGCCATGCGCGGCGACGACCACCGCGCGCGGCTCGCCCGCGGCGTTCCAGGTGTGAAGCGGTAGGAGCGTACCGTCGTCGGCGATCATCGCCTCGCCGCCGAGCACCGGGGTGGCGACGACGGATGAGGGCGGCGGAGAGGCCGGGCCGGGCGCGCACGCCCCCAGCACCATGACCGCCAGCACCATGCCGCAGACCCGGAGGACCTGACGCAGCATCAGCCGCTCCCTGACGCGAACCCCAAGGGTCTGGCCCACGCGAGACAAGCCAAGCCCGTAGGCGCCGCCTACTTGCCGCCCAGCCTGACCGCGGTGCCCTTGAGGGCGACACCCGCCATCAAGTTGCCGGCGCCGCACATGTATTCAGTATCGCTGACGGTCAGGGTGTTCTTGTAGTTGCTCTTGATGTTGATCACCGCGTTGCCGCCCTCCTTGCGGGCACGCTCCTGCAACTCCAGCACGGCGCTGAGGAAGGCCCACTCGCAGGCCTCGCGGTCGGATTTGTTGAAGGCGTTGGTCTTCTTGTTGGTGGCCCATTCGCCGTAGTTGGCGACCGGCTTGGCGTGCTTCTGGTTGCCGAAGTAGAGCTTCACGCCCTTGTCCAGCTTCTCCTGCGCCGCCGGCGTGTTGAGCGCGGCATCGACCGGAAACATTTGGCGGTCGTCGCGGGCCAGCGCCGAACCGGAAGCTGAGCAGACTGCGGCGAACAGGAAAAGGGCGACAGCACGCTTCATAAGTCCTCCCGATGGCTGGCCTTAGCTTGACTAAGGGAAGAGAGTAGAATGTGCACGCGACGGTTGACAACTGTTTCCAAACACGCACGAAAGGACCCGGCCGACGGTCCATCCATCCGTCCCACGGGGCGTGCCGGAATTTTCGCCGTCAGGCGGCGCGGACGTGGCTGATGAAGCTGGTGACCTGCTGGCGCAGCAGGTTGAACTGGTCGGAGACCTTGCGGGTGGCGTCCAGCAGGTCCTTCGCCATGTGGCTGGCGTCCACCACTTCGCCGGTCACGAGGTCGATGTTGGTGGCCACCGCCTGGGTGCCCGACGCCGCGTGGTTGGCGGCGCGCGAGATCTCGTGGGTGGTGATGTTCTGCTCCTCGACCGCGGCGGCGATGCCGGTCGCGATTTCGCGGGCGCCCTCGGCGACCTTGGAGATGTACTTGATCTCGTCCACCGCGCGCTGGGTCGACTGCTGAACGCCGTTGATCTGCTGGGTGATGTCCTCGGTCGCCTTGGCCGTCT
>JAEYOB010000810.1 GCA_023412175.1 Pseudomonadota bacterium
ATCACGGTCGGGCCGGTGCCTGAGCCGGCTTCCGCGGTCTCGGTGATGCGGTTGCCGCCGGCCGGCAGACGCAGCGGCTGGCCGGTCTGCACCCCGTAGGGAGCGTTCAGGCCGTTCAGCCGCGACAGCTCGGTCGTCTCGACGTTGAACATCCGCGAGATGCTGGTCAGCGTGTCGCCCTTCTGCACGATGTACTGGCGCGACACGGGCAGCACCAGCCGCTGGCCGGGCTCCAGCGTGTAGGGGGGCGACAGCCGGTTCACCTCCATCAGGTCGCGCAGCGGCACGTTGTAGCGGCGCGACAGCGCGTACAGGGTGTCGCCACGCGCGACGATGATGGCGCCACCGGCGGAATCCGGGGTGTTCGTGACCGTGGTGACCGGTGGCAGCGGCCCGCTGCGCTGGCAGGCGGCGGCCAGCGGCAGCATCACCGCCAGCGCGACGAGGGCACGCACGCTCATGCCTGACGCACCTGCGGGTTGCTTTCCGCGGGATGGTCGGACAGCAGGGGCACGAAGCGGACGGGCCACAGATCCTCCAGATCGAAACCGTTTTCGGAACGCCGGATGCGGACCACGCGCTGCTCGCCGTAGCTTCCCGCCGCCAGCGGAATGACCATGACACCACCAACCGCGAGCTGTTCCGTCAAGTCTTTTGGCGCCTCCGCGCCGCCGGCGGCTGTGACCATGATGCGGTGGAAGGGCGCGGCCTCCGGCCAGCCGCGGGTTCCGTCGCCGTGCCGGGTGGTGACGTTGTGCAGGCGCAGCGCCTGAAAGCGCTTCTCGGCCTCGTGCAGCAGCGGGCGCAGCCGCTCGATGCTGTAGAGTCGGCGGCACAGGCGCGACAGCACGGCGGCCTGATAGCCGGACCCGGTGCCGACCTCCAGCACCCGGTGCCGGTCGCTCACCTCCAGCGCCTGGGTCATCAGCGCAACGATGAGGGGCTGGCTGATGGTCTGGCCGAGGTCGATGGGAAGCGCGGTGTCCTCCCACGCCTGGTCCAGGAAGGAGGTCGGCACGAACATCTCGCGCGGGACCCGTTCGATCGCGGCAAGCACCTTGGTGTCGGTCACTCCCGACCGGCGCAACGCCATGATCAAGCGGATCTTCCGCGCGTTTATGCTCACGTGAAGGCCTGCCTCAGCGTCTGCAGCGTCGGATTGTGGGTGAGGTCGAGGAACAGCGGCGTCACCGAGATGCCGCCGTTGAACACCGCATGGATGTCGGTGTCCTCCGCCACCTCGGACTCGCCGCGCAGCGCGCCGATCCAGATGTAGGGCCGGCCGCGCGGGTCGATGCGTTCCATCAACTCATCGCCGATCTTGCGCTTGCCGTGGCGCACCACGTGGATGCCAGTGACCAGTTCGGGATCGACCGCCGGGAAGTTGACGTTGAGCAGCACGTTCTTCGGCCACACCACGCTGACCGCCTTGCGGATCACCTCGGCGCCCCAGCGCTCCGCCGTCTCCCAGGGGATCGGCTGGCCGCGCTCGAAATGGGCGCTGAGCGCGATGGACGGCACGCCCAGCAGCGTCGCCTCCATGGCGGCGGCGATGGTGCCGGAGTAGGTGACGTCCTCGCCGATGTTGGCGCCCTGGTTGATGCCGGACAGCACCAGGGTCGGCTTCGCGTCGTCCTTCATCACGTGGTTGATCGCCAGCAGCACGCAGTCGGTCGGCGTGCCGTCCACCGTGTAGCGCTTCTCGCCGAGCTGCTTCAGGCGCAGCGGCCGGTGGATAGTCAGGGAGTGGCTAGCGGCGGACTGCTCCGCCTCCGGGGCCACCACCCAGACGTCGTCCGTCAGCGTGCGGGCGATCTTTTCCAGGACCTGGATGCCCTGGGCCTGGATGCCGTCGTCGTTGCTGATGAGGATGCGCGCCTTCGACAGGTCGAGCGGTAGCTTGAACATCAGGCCTCAATCCTCTCCAGCCCGCGCATGTAGGGCCGGAGCGCTTCGGGAATCAGGATCGACCCGTCCGGCTGCTGGTAGTTCTCCAGCACGGCGATGAGGCAGCGCCCCACCGCCACGCCCGAGCCGTTCAGCGTGTGCACGAACTGGGTCTGCTTCTCGCCCTTCGGGCGGCAGCGCGCCTTCATGCGGCGCGCCTGGAAGTCGCCGCAATTGGAGCAGCTGGAGATCTCGCGATAAGTGTTCTGCCCCGGCAGCCAGACCTCGACGTCGTAGGTCTTGCGGGCCGAGAAGCCCATGTCGCCGGTGCACAGCACGATGGTGCGGTAGGGCAGCCCGAGCTTCTGCAGCACCGTCTCGGCGCAGCGGGTCATGCGCTCGTGCTCGGCCTCCGACTGGTCCGGCGCGGTGATGGAGACCATCTCCACCTTCCAGAACTGGTGCTGGCGGATCATGCCGCGGGTGTCCTTGCCCGCGGATCCGGCCTCGGCGCGGAAGCACGGCGTCAGCGCGGTGTAGCGGTGCGGCAGCCCTTCCTGCTCCAGGATCTGGTCGGCGACGAGGTTGGTCAGCGGCACCTCGGAGGTCGGGATCAGGAAGTGGTCCGTGTTGGTGCGGAACAGATCCTCCTCGAACTTCGGCAACTGGCCGGTGCCGAACAGCGCGGTGTCGCGCACCATCAGCGGCGGCGCCACCTCGGTGTAGCCGTGCTCGGCTGTGTGCAGGTCCAGCATGAACTGCGCCAGCGCCCGCTCCAGCCGCGCCAGGGCGCCCTTCAGGACGGTGAAACGCGCGCCGGACAGGCGGGCGGCGGCGTCGAAGTCCATCAGTTTCAGCGCCTCGCCCAGCTCGAAGTGCTGCTTGGCGTTGGCGATGGGCTTGGGCTCGCCCCAGCGGCGGATCTCGACGTTGTCGTGCTCGTCCTTGCCGTCGGGCACGTCGTCGGCCGGCATGTTGGGCAAGCGGGCGAGCAGGTCGTCCAGTTCGGCGCCGATGCGGCGCTCCTCCTCCTCGGCCTGCGGCAACCGCTCCTTGAGCTGGGCCATCTCGTCGAGGATGGGTTGGGCGTCGCGGCCTTCCTTCTTGGCCAGCCCGATCTCCTTGGTCGCCTCGTTGCGGCGCGCCTGCATCTCCTGCATGCGGGTCTGCGCCGCGCGCCGCTGCTGGTCGAGGCCCAGCACCGTTGCCGACAGGGGCACCAGCCCGCGGCGGCTCAGCCCGCGGTCGAAGGCTTCGGGGTTGTCGCGGATCGCGCGGAGATCGTGCATGGCGGCCGGTTTCGGAAATGGAAGGTTGGAGGCCGTTTATAGTGCGCGGCCCCCGACAAATCCAGAGCGGGAGCCGGCGGCTTTGTCACCGCCTCGCCACTCGCATCCTGGTTTCGCCCATGATACGTCCTATTTCCCTGGCGCCGCCACGCCCCTCCCCCACGCCATCCGCCCATGATCCTCGACATACGGACGCTGCTCGTCGTCTCGGTGCTGCTGCTGACGATGCTGGGCCTCGCGCTGCTTCTGACGTGGCGGGTCAACCGCGGAATCCCGGCCCTGCGGCACTGGGCAGTCGCCTATCTGCTGCTCGCCGCCGGCCTGCTCATGGCGGCCCTGCGCAGCCCGACCCCGTCGGCCCTCGAACTGGTGGCCCACAACGCGCTGACCGGGGCCAGTCCGGCCGTGCTGTGGCTGGGCATCCGCTCCTTCCTCGGCGAGCGCTACCCCTGGCGTGCCGTCGGGGCGCTGTACGCCGCCATGCTGCTGGGTATGCTGCTGTTCAGCGGACTGTGGCCCGACATGACGGCGCGGGTGGTCCTCGGCTCGGGCTATTGCGCCGTCATCACCGCGGCGAGCGCCGCCGACCTGCTGCGTGCCGGCCGCCGGTCGCCGCGCACGGGGGTGGGCATGACCGGCGGCTTTCTGGCGGTGCACGCCGCCTTTTACGTCGTGCGCGCCGCCCTCGCGCTGAACAGCGGTGCGCTGCCGCAGCTGCTGGAGCCGACAGTGGTGCAGACGCTGACCTTCCTGGAAGGGCCGGCAATGGCGCTTGCCGTCGGTCTCGGCTTCGTCATCATGACGACGGAGCGCCTGCAGGCGGACCTGCGGCACGTTGCGACCTACGACTCCTTGACCGGGGTGCTCAACCGCCGGGCTTTCCTCGACATGGCCGAGGGGGCGTTCGCCCGGCTGCGGCGCGGCGGGGCGCCCTTCTCGCTGCTGCTGCTGGACATCGACCACATCAAGCGGATCAACGACAGCTTCGGCCATCAGGCCGGCGATGCGGTGCTGGTGGCCTTCACCCGGTCAGCACAATCGGCGCTGCGCCCGGGCGATCTGTTCAGCCGTTACGGCGGCGAGGAATTCTGCGTGCTGCTGCCCGACACCGGCGGGGATCAGGGGCGCGCCGTGGCCGAGCGGCTGCGCGCCGCGCTGTCCGATCTGGTGATGATGCACGACGGCAATCTGATCGCGGTCACCGTCAGCATCGGTGTCGCCGAGGGCAACGCCGACGCCGAGAGCTTCGACGCCATCGTCGCCGCCGCCGACATGGCGCTCTACCGCGCCAAGGCGGAGGGCCGCGACCGTGTCGTCATGCACCAAGGCGCGCGCACCACGGCCAGTGCGCGTTGAGCGGCGTTACGGCGTCGCCCCGGCCCCCTCGTCCCCCTCGTCCGCCGCCGCTTCGCGCTCAGTGCGTTTCCTTTCGATGACGCGGCCGATCCAGATGGAAATCTCGTAGAGCACCAGCATGGGAATCGCCAGGCTGACCTGGCTGATCACGTCCGGCGGCGTCAGCACCGCCGCGACCACGAACACGAAGACGATGGCGTAGCGGCGCTTGGTGGTCAGTTGCTCGACGGTGAGCAGACCGGCGCGGATCAGCAGCGTCAGCACCACAGGAAGCTGGAAGGCCACGCCGAACGCGAAGATGAGCGCCATTACCAGCGACAGGTATTCGCCGACGCGCGCCTCGAACTCGATGGGCAGTTCGCCGGTCCCGGCGGGATGGAACTCGAAGCCCAGGAAGAACTTCCAGGCCATCGGGAACACGAAATAGTAGACCAGCGCCCCGCCGAGGAAGAACAGCACCGGCGTGGCGGCCAGGAACGGCAGGAATGCCCTGCGCTCGTGCTTGTACAGGCCGGGCGCCACGAACATCCAGATCTGGCTGGCGATGACCGGGAAGGCGATGAAGCAGCCGGCCCAGAACGCCACCTTCACGTAGGTGAAGAACGCCTCGGTCAGGCCGGTGTAGATCATCCGGCGGCCCTGCCCGGCCAGGATGTCGGCCAGTGGCTGGACAAGGAAATTGTATATCTTGTCCGACACCAGATAGCACAGCAGGAACGCGATCAGCAGCGCGCCGACCGAATACATCAGCCGGTTGCGCAGCTCGACCAGATGGTCGATCAGCGGCATCTTGCTGTCTTCGATCTCGTCGTTCTCGGGTTCCATGGACACGTTGGTCATGTCGCCTTGTTATCGCTGGCAGGTTGCGGCGCCGGAGTGGATTCGGCCATCACGGAGTCGGCGGCGGCCTTCGGCGCCTCGGCCGGAGCGGAGGCGGCCGGCGAAGGCGGCAAGGCTGCAACCTCCGCGGCCGGTGCCGGAGGGGGTGCCGGGGCATCCTCCGGCGGGCTGCCGGGATGGCCCATGGCGGCCTTGATGTCGGACGACACGTCGAAGGCTTTCGTCAGATCGCCCTTCGGGTCGATCTGATTCTCCACCATCTCCTTGATGTTGAGGTCGCGAGCCTTCAGCGCCTGCTTGCGCAGGTCGTCCAGCTCGGCCTCACGCATCATGT
>JAEYOB010000141.1 GCA_023412175.1 Pseudomonadota bacterium
CACGCCGCCTGTTCGGCGGCACCCCGGCTGCCGGCCTCGCGCCACGCGGCCAGGATGTCGGGCGGAATCTCGAAGGGGGCGTGCGGCCAGCCGAGGTGACGGCGGGCGGCGTCGGTGTCCTCCCGGAACAGCCGGCCGCTGTGGGCGATGCGCAGCCCCTCCACCCGCGGGATGCCGCGGCCGAAGGCGGTGGTGCAGGCGATCATCGACGGGCGCGGGTCGTGCTTGGCCGCGGCGATGGCCGCCGACACCGCCTCGGCGTCGTGGCCGTCCACCTCCTGCACGTGCCAGTGGCTGGCGCGGAAGCGGGCCGGCATGTCGTCGGACAGCGCCAGCGCGATGTCGCCGTCGTCGGTGATGCGGTTGTCGTCCCACAGGAAGATCAGCTTGCCGAGCCGCAGGTGCCCGGCCAGCGAGATGACCTCCTGCCCTACACCTTCCTGCAAACAGCCGTCGCCGACCAGGGCATAGGTGTGGTGATCGACGATGCCCGAGCCGAAGCGCTGGTTGAGGAACGCCTCGGCCACCGCCATGCCGGCGGCGTTGGCGATGCCCTGACCGAGCAGGCCGGTGGTCACCTCGATGCCGCAGGCCTGATCGATCTCCGGATGCCCGGCACAGTGCGAGCCGAGCACGCGGAAGCGCTTGATCTCGTCCAGGCTCATCTTGGCGTAGCCGGCGAGGTGCAGCAGCGAATAGATCAGCATCGAGCCGTGGCCGTTCGACTGCACGAAGCGGTCGCGGTCGAACCACAGCGGGTCTGCGGCGTTGAACTTCAGGTGGCGCGTGAACAGCGCCGTGGTGATGTCGGCGGCGCCGAGCGGCGTGCCGGGGTGGCCCTCCCCGGCGCGCTCGATGGCGTCCATGGACAGGAAGCGGATCGCGTTTGCCATCCGCCAAGGATCGACGTTCGTCATGGTCGGCGTTTCCTTAGGCAACGAGGTTGCGGGGCTGGCCGGCGGCGAAGGCCTCGATGCAGGACGTGACCTGATCGGCCACCGCCTGCCGCGCCTCGCGGCTCGCCCAGCCGCCGTGTGGCGTGAGGATGAAGTCCGGGCGGCCAGACAGCCGCATGAACGGATGGTCGAGCGGCGGCGGCTCGACCGAGACGGCGTCCACTGCGGCGCCGGCGATGCGGCCGGATTCCAGGGCGCGGACCAGCGCCGCCTCGTCGACGATGCCGCCTCGGGCGGTGTTGATCACCAGCGGCCGACGCGCCATGCGCTCGAACTCGGCGTCGCCCAGCAGGTTGCGGGTCTGCGGCGTCAGCGGGCAGTGCAGGCTGATCACGTCGCTGCGCTCCAGAACCTCGTCGAAGGGGGTGTAGAGTGGCCCCATGTCCAGGCGCCCCTTGTGGGCGGCGAACAGCACCCGCATGCCGAAGGCCCGGCCGAGGTCGGCGGTGGCCTGCCCGATGGCGCCCTCGCCGATGATGCCCAGCGTCGAACCGTGCAGGTCGCGGATGGAGTGGGTGAGCAGGGTGAACTGTCCTGCTCGCTGCCACTCCCCGGCCGCGACGGAGTCCCGGTAGGCCGGCAGCGAGCGGCGCAGCGCCAGGATCAGCGCGAAGGCGTGCTCCGGCACCGTGTGCACGGCGTAGGCCTGGACGTTTGATACTGGGATGCCGCGGCGCCGGCAGGCGGCGAGGTCCAAATTGTCGGTTCCGGTCGCCGCCACCGCGATGAAGCGCAAGTTCGGCAGCTGCTCCAGCACCGGCTCGCGCAATGGCACCTTGTTGACGACCAGGATGGTCGCGTCGCGGGCGCGCTCCACCACCTGGTCGGGCGCGGTCAGACCGTATGCGGTCCAGTCGTGCGGGAACAGGGGTGGGTGCATGGACACCTCGGGACCGAGGGTGTCGTGGTCGAGGAAGACGATGGTGTGGTTCATCTCGGGAACCTCAGGACGAGCGGCCCCGGCCGGGCGCCATGCGGCGCCCGGAGGAGCAGGAGGGCAGGGGAGGCGGATCAGCCGCGGAGGATGGAGGCGGGCACGTAGCTGACCAGCAGCAGCACCGCGAGCGCCACGCCGTAGAAAGGCCACATCTCCTTCACGACGGCACCCATCGGCACCTTGGCGACAGAGCTGGCGATGAACAGGGTGGTGCCGACCGGCGGGGTGTAGAGGCCCATGGCGAGGTTGACGACCATCATCACCCCGAGTTGCACGCCGTCCATGCCGATGCTGTTGGCCAGCGGCAGGAAGATGGGGGTGACCAGCAGCACCGCCGCCGGCAGGTCGATGAACATGCCCAGGAAGAGCAGGATCAGGTTCATCGCCAGGATGATCAGCCACGGGTCGTGCAGGTACTGCGTCATCCAGGCGGTGACTGCCTCCGGGATCTGCTCGAAGGTGACGATCCAGCCGACCACGCTGGAGGCCATGATGACCAGCAGCACGACCCCGGTGGACACTCCTGCCTCGACGATGCAGTCCAGCATGCGCGACCAGGTCAGGTCGCGGTACAGGAAGAGCGAGACCAGCAGCGCGTAGGCGGCGGCCATGACGCTGACCTCGGTCGGGGTGGCGACGCCGAAGCGCAGGGTCAGCACGATCAGGATCGGCAGCAGGATGCCGGGGAACGAGTAGCCGAACTCCTTCAGCAGCAGAGCCGGGTTGATCGGCCGCCGCTCGCGCTGGAATCCGCGCACCCGGCCGACGACGTAGCACACCCCCATGAAGCCGAAGCACAGCAGCACACCCGGCAGGATGCCGGCGATGAACAGGTCGGCGATCGAGGTCTGCGACACCAGAGCGTAGATGATGAAGGGGATTGAGGGCGGGATCAGGATGTCGATGGTTGCCGAGGACGCGATGGTCGCCGCGGCGAAGCCGGGCGGGTAGCCGAGCTTCTTCTGCCAGGGGATCAGCAGTGAACCGATGGCCGAGGCGTCGGCGACCGCCGAACCGCTGATGCCGCCGAAGAAGGTCGAGGACAGCACGCCCACCTGTCCCGGGCCGCCGTGGAAGCGGGCCATCAGGGTGCTGAGGAAGTCCAGCAGGTTGCGGCCCAGCGTGCCGCCCATCATGACGCTGCCGGTCAGCATGAAGAAGGGGATGGCGAGCAGCGGGAAGCTGCCGACCTGGCTGACCATCTGTTCGACGATCAGCGAGAGCGAGCCGCGTTCGGAGCCCGCGATGGCCAGGGTGGAGCCGACGATGAGTGCGTGCGCAACCGGAATGCCGAGCAGCGACAGCAGGAAGGAGGTGAAGACGACCGCGCTCATTCGTAGGGCACCATCTCTGGAGTGGGACGCAGGCCGTGTAGGCCGCGCACGAGGGTGGTCAGCTCCTTGAACCCGATCAGGGCGAAACCGGACAGCAGCGCCGTGTAGGTGACTGAGTTCGGCACCCCCAGCACCGGGCTGTGCTCGTCGGCGACGATGGGCAGCAGTTCCAGGGCGATCCAGGACAGCAGGCCGTAGGTGGCGAAGATCAGCACGGCGCGCAGCACCGCCAGGGCCTTGGCCGTGCCTGGCCCGACGCGGTCCACCAGGAAGGCGATCTGGATGTGGGCGTTGTGCGAGACCGCCAGCACAACTCCCGCCATGACGAACCAGGGGAAGAGCAGCTCGGGCAGCTCGGCCGCCCACTCCAGCGACGACGCGAAGAAGTAGCGCAGGACGACGTTGCTGATCAGGATCAGGAAGATCGCCGTGCAGGTGATGCACAGGACGACCTTGCAGACGAGGTCCACCGCGTGATCGAGCCAGGCCAGCCAAGGAGCCTCGGCCCCTTCCACCCAGGACGCATCGGTTCTATCCATTGTGTTTCCTCCCTCGGTCGCGCCTGACGGAGCCGGGATTTCATGCTTTTGCGCGGTCAGGCTTGCCCCACCCTGACCCTCCCCCGCTGGCGCAAGGGGGGGGAACTCTGCCGCTCTGCCCCCTCCCCTGCGAAGCGGGGGAGGGA
>JAEYOB010000144.1 GCA_023412175.1 Pseudomonadota bacterium
GCGCTCCGCTTGGCGGGTTCTGCCGGCGATCCACGACCGGCTGGCGGGCTGGCTGCGCGACGGCGGGGCCGGCGACGGCCAACTGGCCGAGCTGGAGGCGTGGCGGAGCAGCGTCGCGCTGTTCGGCCGCGTGCAGAACCAGCACATCCTCCGCTTCGTCGATGCGCTGGAAGCCCGGCGCATCCCCTACTGCCTGCTGAAGGGCGCGGCGCTCAAGTGGTTCGCCTACGGGCAGCCCTGGCAACGAACGGGATGGGACATCGACGTCGCCGTTCCCGCCGACGCCATGGAGGCGGCGTTGACCCTCGCGTTCGAGCAGGACTACCAGCCGGCCGAGGGTTACCGCGATCCGCCCTGGTTCCGCCCCGCCGATCCCGAGCGCTTTGCGGCCGTGCCGACCGAACACCACGAACTGGGCTTCCTGTCCCGCCGCTTCACCGTCACCGACCTGACGGAGCCGCAGAGGGCGGCTGTCCGGCGCCAGACCGGGCTGGGGCGCACGGGGTGGGAGCCGAACGACGCCGGTGCCGCCACCGGCTACATCAACCTCGACCTGCATTTCGGCCTCTCGCAGGAGATGCCGGTCGAGCCGCTGATCGCCACGTCGCGCACCGTGGAGGCCGCCGGCCGGCGCCTGCGCGTGCCCAGCCCGGCCTGGGCGCTGCTGCATCTGGTCTTCAAGCTCTATTGGGAAGGGGTGCACAACTACGGCAAGGGCGGCTACCAGTACGCCGACCTGATCCGGCTTGCGCCACGGCTGACGGCCGACGACGTGCGGGAGTTCCGCGCCCTGGCCGCCGAGTGGCGCATGGAGGCCGGCGCCTATTTCACCCTGCGCCGCCTGCCCGGCGACTTCGGCGTGGCGCTGCCGCCGCCGCTGCTTTCCCTGGTGGATGAGGTGGCGGTTCCCCTGCCGGGCCTCGCCCCCTCGGACCAGAACGATCTGGGCGACATGTGGGGCAAGCTGTGGGGCGGGCGGTAGCCGGCGACCACCTGACATCAGCCGGCCATCAGGCGGCCATCAGCCCGCCGGCGCGCCAACCCACAGATCCCACAGCGCCACCATGCGCGTCACCGACTCCTCCACCGTGGCGCCGCCGGTGTCGATGACGGTCAGCCCATGCTCGGCGGCCAGCGCCCGGTAGCGGGCGACGATCCCGTCCGAGGCTGCGAGT
This sequence comes from Pseudomonadota bacterium, assembly GCA_023412175.1. GTDB lineage: Bacteria > Pseudomonadota > Alphaproteobacteria > Azospirillales > Azospirillaceae > Azospirillum. The sequence goes on from JAEYOB010000144.1 coordinate 1,176, forward strand.
TCCTCCGCCGCGGTGCCGCGCGCCTCGAGCCGCGCCTTGATGACGGCCGGCTCGGCAAGGCACACCACGGTCGGCGGCAGCGGCCGCCACAGCGGCAGGAACCGCGGCGCCGTGAAAGCCAGGACGGACAGCCAGTGGCGGTCGAACACCAGGGCCGGCGCGTCGCGGTGCCGGGCCAGGATGCCCGCCAGCGTGTCCAGCGCCATGCGATGGACGTGTTCGAAATCGCCCCGTTCGTGCAAGGCGCGCATCGCCGCGCCGACCTCGCCGCTGAACGGCGCGACGGCGGTCGCGCCCAGCCGCTCCGACAGCCGGCGGATGATGGAGGTCTTTCCGGCGCCGTCGGGGCCTTCGACGGCCAGGACGAGCGGTGAACGGTGCATGGTCGCGCCTCCGCTTACGGAAGAGGGAAGGGGTGCCCGAGAGCGGACAGGTCGAGCGACTCCGCCAGGGCCCGCGCCCACGTGCCGTAGGCCGCCTGATAGTCCCGGTCGGGCCCGCCGGCGGCGACGCCGTGGCGGACCGCGGGAACGGCGCCGAGCACGGGCAGGCGGGTCACGGCTTCGATCACGCGCCGGGCGTGCGCTGCGTGCTCCGGACGGGCGAGATCGCTGAGGACGACGCCGGTCACGCGGCACGCCAGATCGGGCGGCAGGCAGGCGTAGGTCCCGGCCAGCCCGGCGGCCACGCCGCCGTTCGAGAAGCGGCCGACCAGCAGCAACGGGGCCTCCGACAGGCGGGCGACCCGGCTGTTGGCCCAATCCATCTCCGGCGGCAGATCGACCGGGCTGCCCGCGCCCTCGATGACCAGGGCATGGTACCGGTCCCGCAGCGCGGCGTAGGCGGCATCGATGGCGGCGGTCACGCGCGGGGCGACGGCCGGCGGCAGGGTGTCGGTCCGGACGGTGTCGCGGTTCAGCATCTCCACCCGCGCCAGCGCTTCGCCCCTGAGGCGCAGTTCGCCCAGGCCGGGTTCCAGCTCCACCACCACAACGGGGTTCATGTCCGGGTCGAGGGCGGTCCGGCAGGCGCCGGCGTGATGGAAGGCCCCGGTGGCCAGGAGCATCCCGGCGTCGAATCCGGCCCGCTGTTCGTCGAGCGTCAGGGTGGACATCGCCTTGAACGGCGCCACCTTCGCACCCGCGTCGGCCAGCAGCCGGCACAACCCCAGGGAAACGCAGGTCTTGGCTGACGCGGGACCGGTCCCCAGCACCATCCATTGCCGGGAGGATCGTGGCACGGCGACCGGAGCGAACTGCACGGGGTCACATCCTTGAGTGGTGGGGTTTTGGAGTTATGGGATCGCAGACGTGTTTTAGCGTTTTGATGCAACTATGAAAAGATATTATTCATGGAATACAAATGAATTCAGAAGAATACTAATGATATTTTGTGCTATGAATTGCATGTTGGCTATGGATTGGTGAGTGAAATCGCCGAAAAGGTGTTTGCATGCCAAGTTGACTATTTTAGAAGAAGATTATCTTTTATAAATTCAACCCATGATAACAACGGCCGTAACGCCGTGTCCGGGAACGTCATGGGGGAAACATGCTGAAGAACTGGCTTGAGAAGCGTGCGATCTCGCGGCGCTCGGCCTTGCTGGGCAGCTCGGCCACCGTCGTGGTGGCGGCGGTCGGCGGCTCCCGGGACGTGCAGGCGCGGACGGTCGGGCATGTCGGCCATGCGGCCCGCCATCCGGGGGGGCTCGGCACCCGCATCCGGCCGTCAACACCGCGCGAGGCCGCCCCGGCCTTGGCTCCGGCTCCCGCTCCATCTCTGGTCCCGGCCCCGGCCCCGGCCGACATTGCGCTGCCGACCCCGCCGGTCCTCAAGGTGCATCCGGGAAGTTCCTGCACGCTGGGAATGAAGACGCAGAGCGTCCAGCTGGGCAGCCGCCAGGCCAGGAACCTGCGTGCCTACGACAACGTCACCGCCCGCCAGTATCTTATGGGGCCGACGCTGGAGTTCGGGCAGACCGGAACCTTCGGGGTGCATCTGGCCAATGGGCTTCCGCGCAATCCCGACCAGACGCAGCCGCACATCGTTAACATCCCCAGCCAGTTCAACACCACCAACCTGCACACCCACGGCCTGCATGTCTCGCCGCAGGGGCACGGCGACAACGTGTACCTGGAGATCCTGCCGGAGGGCACCGACGCGGCGTACGCCGACGGCCGGACCAGCTTCGTCGGTGGATTCGATTACCTCTACGATCTGAAGGACCACACGCCCGGCACCTTCTGGTACCACCCGCACCGGCATGGCTCCGTGGCGGTGCAGGTGGCCAGCGGCGCGGCGGGGGCGCTGATCGTCCGCGGCGGCCCCGGCACAGTCGATGCCGTCGAAGGCATCGAAGGGATCACCGAGCAGGTGCTGCTGATCCAGCAGGTGGTGCTGGACGCCGTCGGCGAGCTTCCCGACTTCGACACGCTGTGGAACGCGCTTGGGGACGCCGCCGCCTGGACGGTAAACGGCACCGTCGGCCGCACCCTGTCCATGCGGCCGGGCGAGGTGCAGCGCTGGCGCATCGTCAACACCGGCTTCCAGGCCGAAGCCAAGTTCGCGCTGGTCCAGGATCCGGGCGGCGCACCGGTGGACGTGACGCTGTTCGCCATGGACGGGGTGAACTTCAGCCCCAAGGCGGCGACGGTGCAGGGCGTCTACCTGCCGCCGGGCGGCCGGGCCGACATTCTGGTGCAGGCCCCGGCGCAGCCCGGCCGCCTGCTGGCGCAGGTCGGCCAGTACGTGGTGCAGGAGAACTTCATACCCACGAGCGGGCTGACCGCCGGGTTCGAGATCGGCGGCGTCTGGCAGGAAGCCCCCTTCGTCGGCGATCCGACACCCCTCTTCGCCGTGGAGGTGGCCGGCGAGCCCAAGCCGATGAGCCTGCCGGCCGACCCGCTGCCGCGGCCGCTGGTCCCGGACATCACCGCGGCCACCAAGGCGGACGGCTGCCGTTTGGTGGTCTTCGACGTCACGCAGTTCGATTCGCCGCCGGCCACGCCCGGCAACGGCCTGCCGAGCTACAATCCGGGCGCCACGCCGACCGTGTTCAAGCTGCAGGTCAACGGCGAGCTGTTCTGCCCCGGCCGGGTCATGTTCCAGCCGCCGCTGGGCACGGTGGACCAGTACGTCGTCTCCGGGCCGGGCCTGCACGTGTTCCATATCCACGTGAACCCGTTCCTGGTCACCGAGATCGACGGGCAGCCGCTGCCGTCCCCGATGTGGCGCGACACGATGCTGGTCGGTCCGGACGGCTACAAGGCGCTGACGAAATACACCGACTATCCCGGCACCTTCCCGATCCACTGCCACATCCTGGATCACGAGGACGTCGGCATGATGACCAACGTGACGGTGGTCGGCACGTCCGGCAGTTCCGGTTCCGGCACGGGACACAAAGGGCATTGACGGCCGGCCGGCGGCAGCCGGAGGCGGGCAGCGGGAAAAGTCCCGCCGCAGCCCCCTTATACCGGCGAGCCGAAACACTGGCACACGCGCCCCCACCCTCCCATGGCTGCGCCATGGGGCCCTCCC
>JAEYOB010000234.1 GCA_023412175.1 Pseudomonadota bacterium
GCGCGGTACAGCGACCCGGTGTCCAGGTGCGCGAAGCCCAACGCCGCCGCGACGCGCTTGGCGAGCGTGCCCTTGCCGGACGCGGCGGGGCCGTCGATGGCGATGATCACGCCGCTCACGCCGCGACCTCGTCGATCTTCGCGCCAAGGCCGTTCATCAGGCGGACGAAGCCGGGGAAGCTCGTCTCGATGAAGGTGCTGTCGTCCACCTGGACCGGTTCGGCGGATGCGGTGCCCAGCACCAGGAAGCTCATGGCGATGCGGTGGTCCATGGCGGTGGCGACCGTCGCCCCGCCCTTCGGCGGCTTGCCCGTGCCATGCACGGTCAGGCTGTCGTCGGCGCCGACCTCGACCGTCACGCCGCAGCGGGTCAGTCCCTCGGCGACCATGGCGAGGCGGTCGCTCTCCTTCACGCGCAGTTCCTTCAGGCCGAGCATCACGGTCTTCCCCTCGGCGCACGCCGCGGCAGCGGCCAGCACCGGGTACTCGTCGATCATCGACGGCGCGCGATCGGCGGGCACCACCACGCCCTTCAAGGCACCGCCCCTGACGCGCAGGTCGGCGACCGGCTCGCCCGCCTGGTCGCGGCAGTTCTCGAAGGCGATGTCCGCTCCCATCTCGACCAGCGTCGCGTACAGGCCGGTGCGGTGCGGGTTCATGCCGACGTCGCGCAGCAGCACCTCCGAACCGGGGCGCAGCAGCGCCGCCACCACCGGGAAGGCGGCGGAGCTGGGGTCGGCGGGGACGAAGATCTCCCGCCCGGTCAACTCCGGCTGACCGACGATGGAGACCGCCAGCGCGCCGTCCCCGGTGCGCTCGGTGGTCACCGTGGCGCCGAAGTGGCGCAGCATCAGCTCGGAATGGTCGCGGGTCGGCTCCGTCTCGATGACGGTCGTGGTGCCGGCGGTGTTGAGGCCGGCCAGCAGCACCGCCGACTTCACCTGCGCCGAGGGCACCGGCAGGCGGTAGGTGATCGGCACCAGGTCGGCGCTGCCGATGACGGCCAGCGGCAGCCGCCCGCCGGCGCGGCCGACGAAGCTCGCCCCCATCTGCTCCAGCGGCGTGATGACGCGCGCCATGGGGCGCTTGTTAAGCGCGGCGTCGCCGGTGAAGAAGCTGGTGATCGGGTGCCCGGCCACGAGGCCCACCAGCAGCCGCGCCGCGGTGCCGCTGTTGCCCATCTCGAGCACTTGGGCCGCCTCCTGAAGCCCGCCGACGCCGACGCCGCGGATCCGCCAGACGCCGTTCGCACCGCGCTCCGCCCGTGCGCCCAGCGCCCGCATGGCCGCCGCCGTGTTCAGCACGTCCTCGCCTTCCAGCAGGCCGTGCACGACGGTCTCACCGATGGCGAGCGCGCCGAACATCAGCGCGCGGTGCGAGATCGACTTGTCGCCGGGCACACGGACGGTGCCCGTCAGGGCGCCGGCGGAGGACGAGCGCAGCGGCTTCGCCTGCATGGGTCTGGGTCCTTGAGTCGGGGTCAGCTTCGGCCGGATGTCCTAGCACAGCCCATCCGACGATGCGAGACCCGGAGGATTGCTCCTGAGGCGCACCGCCATAACCATGATGGCCATGCGGGTTTTCACATTTGCGAATGCTAAGGTTCGTGTACAAATGTTCCGCGCAAGGGGGAATCGCAAGGGAGAAGCCGATGCGGATACAGCGCTTCCCCTCCCGCCCCGCGGCGGAACGCCATCTGGCCGAGGACGGGTTCGAGTTCCTGGGCGCCCCCAGCCGGTGGCGCAAGATGATCGGCCGGCACGCCTGCTACGCCGACGTGGTGGTGCAGGGCGGCACGGCGGTGGTGGTCTACACCGAATCCCGCAACGGGATGCCACCCTGACCCCGGCCCCGCCAGCGGCGGAGCCAGGGTCATGAAAGACATCGATCAATCCCCGATCGCCACACCTTCGCGGCGGCTGTCGGCACCGCCGGTCAGGCCGTTCGGCGTAACCAGGATCGCCTGGATGCCGGAGGTCATCTCGATGGCCCGCACAGGGTGCCCCTTGGCCTCCAGCACCGCGGCCCAGGCTTCCGCCTCGGTGCCCTTCTCCAACTCCGTCGGGCCGTTGCGGCTGCCGAAGTTGGGCAGGTCCACCGCCTGCTGCGGGTCGAGACCCCAATCCAGCAGCCCGACCAGCGTCTTGGCGACGTAATTGATGATGGCGCTGCCGCCCGGCGAGCCGACCACGGCGTAGAGCTGGCCGTCCTTGAACACGATGGTCGGCGCCATGGAACTCCGCGGGCGCTTGCCCGGCTCGACGCGGTTGGCGACCGGCTGGCCGTTCTCCACCGGGTTCAGCGCGAAGTCGGTCAGCTCGTTGTTCAGCAGGAAGCCGCGCGTCATCAGGCGGGCGCCGAACTGATCCTCGATGGTGGTGGTCATCGAGACGGCGTTGCCGTCCGAGTCGATGACGGCGATGTGGCTGGTGCCGTTCTCGACGCCTTCCGACGCCCCCATCCGGGCGCCCTGCTGGAACGGCGGGTCGCCGGCGGCGGCCTTGCCCATGGACTTGGCGGGATCGATCAGCCTGGCCCGGCTCTGGACATAGCCGGGATCGATCAGGCCCTTGACCGGCACCTTCACGAAATCCGGATCGCCCAGATACTGCGCACGGTCGGCGAACGCCAGCCGCCCGGCTTCGGAGAACCGGTGCGCGGCCTCGGCCGGCGCATTCTTCAGGGCCGCCATGTCAACGGGTTCCAGGGCGCCGAGGATCTGCTGCACCGCCACCGCCCCGGAACTGGGCGGGCCCATGCCGCACACGGTGTAGACACGATAGGTGCCGCACACGGGCGGACGCTCCTTGATCTGATAGGCCTTGAGGTCCGCCTCGGTCATGTCGCCGGGGTTGGTGGCATGCGAGGTGACCGTCCTGACGATGTCGGCGGCGACCGGCCCCTCGTAGAACGCGCCCGCCCCCTTCTCGGCGACGGCCTGGAGGGTGGCCACGTATTCCGGGTTCTTCAGCAGGAAGCCGACCGGCTTCGGTGAGCCGTCGGGCTGGTAGAAGTAGGCTGCGGCGGCTGGGTCGTTCTTCGCCAGATATTTCTCCTGCCCGAGCAGACCGTTCAGCCGCGGGCTGACCGTGAAGCCGTCCGAGGCCAACGCCAGCGCGCGTTCGAACAGGCGCGGCCAGGGCAGTTTGCCGTGCGCCTTGTGCACCGTCTCCAGCAGCTTGACAGTGCCCGGCACGCCAACCGACCTGCCACCGACCACGGCGTCGTAGAACGCCATCGGCTTGCCGTCGGCGCCCATGAAGCGCTCGGGCTTGGCCGCGGCCGGCGCCGTCTCGCGGCCGTCGTAGGTGGTGAGAGTTTTGGACTTGGCGTCGTAGAACAGGAAGAAGGCGCCGCCGCCCAGACCGGAGCTTTGCGGCTCGACCAATCCCAGCACCAGTTGAGTGGCGATGGCGGCGTCCACCGCGTTGCCGCCGGCGCGCAGGATCTCCCGCCCGGCTTCGGCGGCCAGCGGGTTGGCGGCGGCGGCCATGTATTTGGCGGCGCTGCCCAAGGTGCGGACGGTGCGACCGGTGGCGCCTTCCGGCGCCTGGGTGCCGGCGGGCATCGTGGGAGGAACTGCGGTGGTTTGGGCGGCGGCCGACAGCGGCAGCAGCGCAACGAGGCCGGCGCCGAGCAGGCGCGCCCAGCCGGGAGCGAATTGGGGCTTCACGAACCCTCCCATTCCCATCATATGTTGGTCGGCCTTATGCTGGCCGGGGCGGTGTCTCGGGCCGCCGCAGGTGTCGAGCTTACGCGCGCATCACGCAACCCGGAAGGGATTGCGCGTAACCGCGGTTGGTGGTTGAACTTTTTTTTGACATCGGGGCGCTGCCGTGGCAAAGGGCCGCCCTTACGGATTTCATTGGGAAAGCGGAGGACCTGGCGTGGCGAAGCCGGAATGGGGCGTCAAGCGCATCTGCCCGAACTGCGGCGCGCGCTACTATGATCTGCGCAAGGACCCGCCCGTCTGCCCGTCGTGCGGCACGCAGTTCGATCCCGAAGCACTGCTGAAGTCGCGCCGCGCGCGGCCGGTGCCGGTGGACGACACGCCGGTGAAGAAGGTGCCGGTGGGCGCCGACGAGGACGAGGCTGAGGTCGAGCGCGAGGACGAGGACGTCAGCGACCTGGAAGAGGTCGAGGACGGCGTGTCCGTCGAGGACATCGAAGAGGGTGCCGACGACGTGGCCGAGGACGAGGATGACGTGCTCATCGAGGACACCTCGGAACTGGGCGAGGACGACATGGACGAGGTCGTCGACGTCGAGGGCGAGGACGAGGAGGAGCGGTAAAAAGGGGCAGCGGAAAAGTGAGGTCGGGGCAAATTTTTCTCTTGCATCAGCACCCCGACCTGACCAATATCCCGCTCCACCGAGGCAGCCGGTTCTCAACGAAAACACGGCGGCCACCCAGAGTTTCGGGGCCATAGCTCAGCTGGGAGAGCGCTACAATGGCATTGTAGAGGTCAGGAGTTCGATCCTCCTTGGCTCCACCAATTAAATCAAGGGCTTAGCTGAGAAATCGGCTAAGCCCTTGGTCGTTTCTGAACCATGTGCAAGACCGGCATCCGGCAAGAGCCATGGTTTCCAAGCGGTTCATCGCCCGACACGACGCAGCGTCTTTGCACATACCTGTGTACATGCAGTCTGGACGCGTTTGACGGCCGTACGCGCGCGAAGCTATTGTCGCGCTTACGAAATTCGCCCCCTACCCTGCTGCAATGTCCGGCCGTACTCCCAAACCAACCCCACCATCCAGTGCCACGTACGACAACATCGTACGCATCACTGAAGATGTCTGGATCGCGCAACGTACAGCGCAGAAGACCCCCACGTGGTACCTGCTCAAAATGGGCTCGCAATGGGTCCGCCGTAGCCTCGGCACACAGGACCAGCGTCAGGCCAAGGCGCTGGCCCTGAAAGGCTATCAGGCGTGGCTGGAGGATCCTAAGAGCGATTGGCTGACCGCCTGCGGCAACACCAGCCACCACGTGAGCTTCAAGCAGGTGGCCGACGCATGGCTCGCCACCCAGACCAAGGACCACGCCTACAAGGCCGGGGTGATCCGCAAGTTCCTCCTTCCTTACTTCCACGTCGAGCGTAACGTGACCAGCTTGGCCCAGGTCAACGAGGTCATGATCGACGAGTACAAGGCGTGGCGACGGAGCTTCTGGCTGACGACGGCCGGCAACGAGGAGCAGGACGCGACCCGGAAGCAGGGCGCCAAGGTCGGGACCAAGCAGGCCGAGACCTATGACGAGCCCAGCGCAAATACGCTGAACCGTGAGTACCCCACCCTTCGCCAGATCCTCACCTACGCAGAGAAGCGCGGTCACATCAAGAAAGGCCACGCTCCCGATGTCCCGGCCGAGCCCGCCGCGGCGAACCCACGCCCTGCATTCCTGGGCGACGACTTCAACGTGCTGATGCGCGAGGCCGAGACGTGGACCCAGGAGGCCGCCGATGACACCGCGCGCTCGCGCCGGCAACTCCTGGCCGACTGGATATGGGTGAACCGCTACACGGGCCTCCGCCTTCCTCACGAGGCCGAGCGCGTCACCTGGGCCGACGTGCGGCTCGACGTGAACCTGCTCTACGTGGCCAAGGACACGAAGACGGGCAGCCGCGAGGTTCCCCTGCGGGAAGAAGCGGCGACTCGGCTGCGCGCCATGCGGCAGCGGCGGGAAGATCACTGCCGCGAGGCCAAGCGGGAATTTTCCGAAACGGAACTTGTGTTCATCCTGCCCGACGGCACGCCGTACGCCGACCTTGGCAAGCTGTTCAACCAGCTCGTCGCCCGCTGCAAGTTCCCCCAGCGTGCCGATCAGCCCCCTTACAGCCCCTATAGCCTCCGCCATACGTTCGCGACCTTCCATCGCGGAGGGCCGGTCCTACGAGTGGTTGGAGGAGGTTATGGGCACCAGCACCAAGATGCTGAAGGCCCACTACAAGCAGGGCACCATCGAGCAGACCCAGCGATATCTGCGTGAGAAAGGGCTGATGCCCGAGCAGCAGTCCGCCACCACCACCCAGCAGGTCAATGCGCAAGCCGGAAAACCACTGGAGCTGCTCGTGGAAGACGACTTGCCCGAGGACAGCCCATTGCACCGCGTGCTCGTCGTCGGAGAGCCACGGCGCCGTAAATAGCTCTCTGCCACCCCCTATCGAGCTTGGCGCCTCCCGTCCAGCCATCTGATAACGGCCGGTTAACCCGCAATCCCAGATGGTTGTCGGGACACACGACATTGGCAGCTTCATTATGCCGAGCCCAGCGCCTATACCCCAACCTTCCTGGCGCCAGTCAAATGCCGAGCTCACGCTCGCCTACCGTACTGCACGTCGTGTGCGCGCTGGCTTTCACTCTGTGCGCCCTACCCGCCTCAAAGCGTTTTTGGATGATCTCCGGCGCCAGTACCGCGGAGAAGTTGAACGCCTAACGGCCGAGCACCCCAAGACAGTGCAGCGCATAAAGAAAGAAAACCGACACCGGCATCTCAGGTATGAGACTGCGAAAGCTGCATACGCCGCGCTTGTCAGCGAGGTCGGGGAAGAGCAGGCAAGCGCAATCCGAAAAACAAGCTATAGAGACTGGTGGGACCTAGATCTAACGCCACTCCCTATCGACCCCCTATCACGCATGTTGAAGCCACTTGGATCTGCCGATGATTATGTTAATCGCGAATGTCGCAGATATTTGCGCTGGGGCAACGGCATTTCTGCACTTCCACCTGAGCAGCAATACAGCACCCTCATAGTCGCTCGCGCAGCACTAACTCAGGGGCTACCAAGGGAAAATCAACACGAAGCCTATATGCGAGCACGCGCATTCCAAGTAGCTTCCGCTCGCGCGCCGAAGCATTTAGGCCGCCTTCTCAGCATCCGCAAAGTTCCCGAAAGCCGCAGCCACGCGCTATCCACGACCAAGCTCGCCAAACTGCTCGTCGGAGAGACGGTTCGCGTCGCAAAGGGGACTGGGCGTGCGGGCAAGCCCCTATATGAGACACAGCTCTGGTGGGACGACAAGCTGGTCAACAAGGTCGCCACCATGCTCGCCCTCATGGACGCCGAGTGCGTGCCGCCCGAAGCCGTTTCTGAGTGGATCTCCTCCTCCGGCGGCGTCCAGGCCTGCATCTCTCGGTACCGGGCCGGCCCCTAATATCCGCCTCCCCAAACTCGCTAGTTTTTGACACCCGGAAGCGACGCACTCGCGCTCAATCTTCGACGCAACAACGGTTTCTAGGTCCTGAAAAACTATTTTCCTGTGCAAAGATGACAAAATTCCGATCTGCGAGACGATGAATTCATCACGAGACGGCAAGCACAAAAACACCATACAGAAACAATAACCGCCACACACCCAAGCACCACACACAACCTGCGCACAACACACCCACACTAAAATAAGCAGGAATGTGGCTCAGCCACACGAAGCACTTTCACTGCGCCATTCAATAGGCCGCAGCGCCGCAGCCAAACCACTCACATGCCAGAATAACTGAATGTTCCACTCCGGAACTTTCGGAATGCGATCTCACACCACAAACCCAAGGAGACTACAAATGACCACCACCTCTCTGATCGCCAAGCTTCAGGCCGCCAACGTCCCGGCCCCGCCGCAGCTTAGCAACTACTGGCAGGACCGTTTCGGCGAGTGCGAGAATCTCGCCAAGCAAGCCGATGAAAAGGATCTTGGCGCCCGCGAAGCCCTCCGGAACGCACTCGTTCGTCTTTACGAGTTCGTCGAGGAGCTTCGGAAGTCTCCTCGTGAGTTGAGGGACTTCATCGTCAGTAAGGGTAAGCCGTGGAACAAGGTGACCCGCGAGAACCCCTATAATGCTATCGGGCAGATGCTCTTTCCCCATCGGGCCAAAAGCCGCGTTTCGACGTATGCGAAGGCCTTGAAGCATGCTCATAGCGTCGGCTTGAGCCCTGACACCCTGCGGATGCAACTGGGCTCCCAGGGCAAGGGTGTCGAGAGGTTGGCAGGCTACACGAGCTCGCAGGAAAGCGAGGCACAGAAGGAGCCTCGGCGAGAAATGCTACCAGAAGCGAAGTCGAAGCTCCGAAATGCCCCTGATCTTCAAGAGGACGTAGAGTTTCGCACCATCGGAGGGTTCGCCGAGGTCCTGCTTCACGTGAACCCTGATGGCACGTTCCGGATCATCGACATTTTGGAGGCCGACCCAGAACGGATGGACGAGCGCCTTCTGCGGTATTGTAATTTGCCGGGAGGTCGGTTCGACAAACTCCGGTATGCACTGCGCCTTGCCAAGCTCATTCCTTTCGACGACACGGTACCGCGCGTCATCAGCCTGTATGTTGCCGGCGATCAGCTTCATGTGCGGGCACAAGGCTGCCCCGGCCTGCTGCTGACCGCTATCATCCCCAGCATCGATGGCTTGCCCGCCGGCAAGTGGTTGAGCTTCCTCGCGGCCGAGTACAAGGAAGGCAGAGACTGGAAAAAGGCCGACTTTGCAGCCCGACTTATCAGGCTCATCGACGACATCGCGGACAATGCCGAACTGAGTAGCGAGGACACGATCCTCGGAGACGAGGTTCCCGGCGTCCAGCTGGCCTTCTCCGGTCAGGACTATACCAAGCGCATCACCGCGATGGTTGATCAGCCCGCCGGTACCGCCGTCCACCAACTGAAGACCGACCAGGAGCTGAACCTCACATTCGATGTCCTGGTCACCGCAAAGGAACGTGAACGCCTGCTGGCAAGCGCGGGGCATCATCGCCAAGCTGGTATTCGGCGGGTTACCTTGTCTGATGGGCGTGAGCTTTCCAACAGCAAGGCCAGCAGGATCGAGCTCTATACCCAGCACGGACAGCTCTTCGTCAAGTTTGCGGATGCAGAAGGCCTATCAAGCCTCGAAAGCTTGGCCGGGCAGAACCGCGCTCAAGCTGCAAATGATGGTGCTCCGCTCAAGCTGGCAGCCGACGAGCTGTTCAAGCCCATAGCGCTCCTCCATCGGATGGCGGGTGGCGCCGACCTCCGCCTGAAGGGCAACGCGGGTTTCGTAGAGCTCTCGCTGGAGCATGACGGCGGTCGCTACTCCTTCGCTGTCGCGGACCCGAACGAGTTGGACCGTTCGACCTCGCCCTACCTGAAGCTGCGTCTGGACGATGTCACGCCGGCTCCGGTCGCTGAAACGACCATCTGAACCGATCCCGAGCCGGAGACCAAACCATGTCCATCCACTACCCCGACCGCTTCGCCCGCTTCTTGCCGGCCATCTCCAAGATGTACGCGGATGTCTTGTGGAAGGGGAGCGCGTTGCGCTCCTCTCCCATCCCAACCGAGGATCTGGATTTCCTCAACCCGACCAGCACCTTGTTCCACTTGGACGCTGCGCTCTACAGTGCAGGACAGGCCGCCAAGACGAAGCAATCGGCTCAAAAGCAGAGCTTTGTGACCGCACGACCGTCGGGCTGCGTGCTGGTCGGCGACAGCGGCGGCTATCAGATCCAGACCGGCGCGATTAAGTGGCGCGGAGACGAAACCCGCGAGCAGATGCTGTGCTGGATGGAGGCCAACTGCGACTGGTCGATGATCCTCGACTTCCCCACCGGCGGCATCGGCGCCGGAACCATCGCAGCGCATCGCAAGCGCATTGAAAAAAAGGAAGCCCCTTTCGATCAGCTTGTCCTTGATGGCCAAGCCGTCACGTTGGAAGAACTTCACATGCAGAATGGCCTTGGCCCGGACTACAATACCTGCCTGTACCAGACACTCTACAACAACAACTGGTTCGTCCAGCACCGCACCCCTGGTGCCACGAAGCTCCTTAACGTGCTGCAAGGTCGTGATGAGCGCGAGAGCAAGGAATGGTATCAGCGCGTCAAGCACTACTCCTTCGAGGGCTGGGCCATTGCTGGAGCCACGCGCCATCAGTACGACGTTGTGCTCCGACGCATCATCAACATGCGTGACGACGGCCTCCTCGAGGACCGCGACTGGTGCCACTTCCTCGGCGTCGGTGGCCTTGAACACGGCTGCATCCTGACGACCATTCAGGAATGCATCCGATCATTCAACCCGCGGTTCCGCGTCAGCTTCGACGTGTCCAGCGCGTTCACAGGGGTCGCCTATGGCACCGTCCTGATGAGCAGTGTACTGGGACCTCTTCGTTGGACAAGCCAGACCGCCGAATTGGATGACCTTGCCTACGTGGGCAGCCAGACCACGCTCAACGACGCTCTGGAAGCCATTTGGCGGCAGAAGGAGTTCATCAACAGCGGCGCCGGCGACGGCTTCACCTTGGTTGATGAGGCTTTCGAGGGACTGGGATGGCCGGAGCCCCGCCGCTTCCTTCGGAGCAGCATCGGCGACCGGATCACTCTGGGGGACATTTGCCTTCCCCCCGTCCCAGAGAAGCCGGACAAACCGACTTGGGACTCTCTGTCCTACCTGCTGCTGATGAACCACAACGTCGAGCTTCAGGTCCGATCCATCGTAGCCGGACTGGAGGCGTACGAAGCAGGTAATCCGCTTCACGTCCCAAGCCGGCTGCTCGCAGCCAAGCAACTGGTCAAGGAGGTTTTTCATTCCCAAGCGCCGGACAAGCTTCTCCGTGACTATGGAGAAGTACTGACCGCCATCGGGTAGGAAGAGGCTATGCAAGTTCCGTTTCGGAACTTCTCACCATGGTGGTGGCTGGCTGTCCGCCGGGTAGGCCGGCCATCACAGTACCTGAACCGCCGCCCGCATCATCTCGTCGTTTACGTCGATGTACCGCTGGGTGGTAGTCAGGTGCTTGTGTCCGGCGAGGGTCATGATCACCTTGGGGCTCACGCCGCTGTGGGCGAGCCGGGTGATGAACCAACGTCGTCCGCTGTGGCTGCTCGCCCCGTCGATGCCGGCTTGTTCGTATAGCTGGGCGAGGAGCTGGCACAGGGTGTTGGGGGAGAACGCCGTCCGCTTCTGCGTCAGCAGAAGGGGGGTATCGGCAGAGGGGGCACTGCCTTCGAACGTGGCCCTGTAGCGTTCCAGTTCCCGGCACAGCTTGTCGTTCACGAACACCACCCTGGCATGCCCGCCCTTGGTAATCGCGCTGCTGAGGCGGATTTGGTCGCGCACGCGGTCCTCAGCGTCGAATACGTCGCCGACATGGAGCTGCGCGATCTCGCCGACGCGCATGCCGGCGTAGAAGGACAGCATGAGGGCCATCCGGTTCCGGGCCGCATACCGCCCCTGCTGGACAACGGCGAGGAGGCGCTTGAATTCCTGCTCGGTAGGGACCTTTGCCTGCTTCATGGCGGAAACCTCATGAAATGCTGCATCTCGCGCCTTTCATGATGTTGTCTTCTGGTCCATAGAGCGACTGAAGACTGAACGCCAGCATCTATGCGGGTTTCGCAGGAAACCTAAGAAAAGTTACATTAAGTGACGTTTAATTCGCCGGCATGATCGGCAGCGGCGACGGCTTGCAGCAATTCCTTCCTGGACACCGGCTTTTGTAGGAAGGGAACGCCTTCAACCTGTAGGCCGGCGATGCTCCCGTTTCCCGTCTCTTCGGTCACGATGACGCCCGGAATGGGCGCACCGGTGATCTCGCGCGCCAAGCGCAGCGTTTCGGTTCCGTACTTGCCCTGCGGCAGGCGATAGTCCAGCACCAGCACGTCGGGCGGAAGCTCCAGGCTGGCAAGTAGGCTGAGGGCTTCGCCGTGGGAGCTGGCGGTCAGCACCCTGTATCCCGCCGATGCAAGGTGCCCGGCGAAGATGCCGCGCTCCTGGGGGTCAACGATGACCAGCAAGACCGTGGCTCCGCCGGAGGCAGCGGCATCGCCGGTAACCTCCGGCTCCTGATACGGCACGCCGGGCTCCGCCCTGGGAGCGATGACGGAAAAGCACGTTCCTCGGCCCACGACCGATTGAACCTGGATAGGGTGGTCGAGCAGCTTCGCCGTCATGGTGACGATGTATAGACCCAGCCCCAGACCGTTGCCCTTCGCTCCGCGACCACGGCGGAATTGCTCGAACATCAGCGACCGTTCCTCGCGAGCGATACCGGTTCCGGTGTCGATCACCTGTATGAGGATGGTGTTGCCACGCCTGCGGCAGCCGATCAGCACGCCGCCATGAGAGGTGTTGTTGATGGCGTTCTCGACGAGGTTTCCGAGGATACGCTCAAGGAGCACGGCGTCACTGACAGTCCAGAGCCCGGTTCCAGGGACTCGGAACCGGAGTCCCTTGTCCGCCGCCATAGGAGCAAAGGACGCGGCCAAGCGATCAAAGGTTCCCTGAAGGGGAATGGCTCGTCGCCGGGGCTCAATGATATTCGCTTCCAGGTGGGCGAGATCCAGTAGCTTGGACAGGAGATCCGACAGCCCATGCGCGACATGGCTGGAGCTTTGGATCAACTGCGCCGCTTCGCCATCAACTGCTTTACGTTCTAACGCCTCCAGATACATGCCCAGCGCCCTTACTGGCTGCCGGAGATCGTGGCTGATTGAAACGAGAAGATGCATGTTGGCCTCCAAGGCATGGCGCACCTCTGCGGTTCGCTCGGTCACCCTCTGTTCCAGCGCCTGCTCACTGGCCCGTGTCGCCTCCAAGGCCCGATCTCGTTCCGAGATCGCTGCCCCCATCAGCAGCCCGGCCATCGACATGATGAGCAGGAGGACCTGCACCTCGAATGCGGTCGCCGAGGAGCCAAAAAGCTGTAGGGTGGGCGGAACGAGCAGGTTCGTCACCAGCACGGCAGTCGCCGCACCGGCAAAGCCGCTTCGCAGGGCAATCGCGACCGGAGGAAGGATCACCACGTACCAAATCTGTGGGGCGATCTTGGAAATCTGTGGCAGCCCGAACCCGGCCGCCACGGTCAAGGCGATCACTGCGATCTGCACGGCCAGTTCATGGGTCGGCATCCACTTCCAGGGATCGGCCTTCAGTCCTGCCAACCTCCGCAGGGCAGGGATCAGCAGGGGTGCCAGGATGAGCGCGCCGATGATGTCGCCGATGCTCCATGCCGGCACGAGCGGCAGCAGCGATTGAAGCGTTCCCTGTCCGGCAAGGGTCAAAAGCCCCACACCGCTCGATGCTGCCAGGAGACCCGCCGCAGTCGCACCGACAAGGAACCGGGAGAGCGGCTTCAGACGGTCGAGCGAGCCTTCGGAGCGCCCGTCCAGCAACCATCCGATACCGCCGTACACCGCGACGTGCCTGATCGCATGCCCAAGCTCGATCCACGTGCCGTGATACGCGGCCACAAGGAAGTTTGCGGCCAGAGGAAAGAGCAGGAATCGTGGTGGGAGAGCAATCGCCACGGAAAAGGTCACGCCAGCCGGTAGATACCACAGGCTGATCTGCCCAACCTGCAGAGCAGGAACAAGAGCAGCTCCATACAAAATGAACCAAGCAAAGACCGCTACGCTTCCCGCTGTGAGAAGACGCTGCAAGCTTGAAGATAATATATTTGAAAAACAATGCCGAGTTATCATTTTTGCATTGTTATTGTCATTAAATTACAGCATCGTAGCACCCGAGATACAACCCGAAAATTTCTCGCTCGCGACCGGATGCGCTTTGGTTCCATGAAGAAAGTCCTTATCGCTGACGATCATTGGGTGCTGATCGACGCCATGGAAGCTCTCTTCCGTGAGCTGGCGCCGGAGACGGTGCTGGTTTCCGCGTCGAACGTGGAGGAAGCCCTGGGCCGTCTCATCGAGCACCCCGACATCGACCTCGTGCTGCTCGACTACGAGATGCCCGGCATGGAAGGGCATCGGGGCGTTCAGCGGTTCAAGCAGCTCTACCCTGACCTGCCTTGCGCCATCCTGTCCGGGCGAGCGACACCGGAACTCACACAGCTGGCCTTGACGAACGGAGCGGACGGCTTCATCCCCAAGACGGTTCGCGGTCGCCCTCTGGTGCAGATCATGCGTTTGCTGGCCGCCGGGGAAAAATATGCTCCTCCAGCGATGATGCTGGCGATTGGAGCGCCGAGGGCGGCTGAGGAACCCAAAATCATTCTCACTCCCCGAGAAGTCCAGATCATGGAATTGCTGCGCGGAGGGCTCAGCAACAAAATGATCGCCCGTCAACTCGGCGTCGAGGAAGGCACCATCAAGCAGCAACTTCGCGCAATCTTCCTGAAACTGGGAGTGAGCTCCCGGTTGAAAGCTTTATCGACCTATTACAAGTACAATGAATGAGGCGTCGGCCGCCAACGCTCTACCGGCGCGCAGGAGTTATATAACTCCTGCGCATCACCCGAACGCGTGAACAAGCGGGAAAACGTGTCGTAGCATTCCGCCGGCAGGCGGTGAATACGGGCACCAATTCACATGGACCTGACGGCGCTCTCAATCGTTTGCAAGGCAACATACTCAGCGGAGATTTCCCATGGTAGTTAACTGTCTTCATTGCGGCCACAGGGTGAGCACAAATGCTCGTCATTGCCCATCATGCGGCCAACCGAGACCCGCCGAATTCTCCAATGATCAAACGATCGGGTTCGGCTTACTATTAGCCTTGTTCCTGGTTGTCTTTCTCATGCCGTCGCTGCTTCTCACAAGGATGATGGCTGGTAATTGGGAAATGGCGTTTAGCATGTCCATCACAAGCATGTGGTCTTGGATTGGAAGCGCCATGTTTTGGGCCACGGTGATCGGTGGCTGGTTTCTATATCGCCGCAAGTGACCCAGAACAGGTTCCTCTACTGATATACAGCCGCTATATAACTTCTGCGCACCGCCTGCGCAGACACGCTTGCCCGTGCCGCGCCTACACTCCACGGGTCCGAGGCTGCGCGAATGGACTTTCCCGAGCAGCGACTTTGGAGGGGCCATGAGCGTTTTCGGGGCGTTGAGCAGCGCCGTGTCCGGGCTTGCCGCGCAGGCGCGTGCGCTGGGCAACCTGTCGGGCAACATCGCCAACTCTCAGACGGCGGGCTATAAACGGGTCGAGACGTCGTTCCAGGCGCTCGTCACACAGCCCAATGCCACCACACACAGCTCTGGCGGCGTGCAGGCCCGGCCCACCTACGCCAACGGCATCCAGGGTGTCATCACGCAAACCGAGAGCGCCACCAACATGGCGATCTCCGGCGCCGGCTTCTTCCAAGTCAGCCGCGGCAGCGAGGGTGCCAGCGACATCGCCTTCCAGAGCGCGCCGCTCTACACCCGTGCCGGCGACTTCTCCCTGGACCGCTTCGGCTACCTGAAGAACAGCGCGGGTCTGTATCTGAACGGCTGGGGCGTGAATGCTATGGGTCAGGTGGACAAGGGCTCGATAGCACCGATCCGCGTCCAGCAGCTCATCGACACCCCGGCGGCCACGCAGAACATCAGCCTCTCCGCCAATCTGCCGTTGACGCCGCCAACCCCGAACCAGACGCCCCAGACCGTGACGATCATCGACGCGGTGGGGCAGGAGCATGAGCTTCAGCTGAACTGGCGGCAACAGGCGGCCGGTGATTGGCGGTTGTCCATCGCGGCTCCCGGCAGTTCAGTGCCCCCCTTGGCTGGCACGATGCCGGGCATTGATGACCAGACGATTGGCCCGCCGGGAATCACGGTTCCCGGCGTAACGCCCCAAGTCCAAATGTCCAGAGTTGACATTGGTTTGGTTAGCCCTGGCACAGTCTACAACATAACCTGGGAGGGGATCTCCTACAGGTACACGGCAAAACTAACCGACACAGCCAGCGACATTGCCGACCATCTGACCGACATAATCATGACCAGCTCCAGCAGGCCTTCGGGTGTGGGGCGCACCGGAAATCAGATTTTCTTGTATGGAGGCACCGACACCGATTCCTTTTTGGTCACGGCATCGCCGGCCGGTCATGCGGACGCGTTCCTCGTCACTCCGAACGTGGTGGGTGTCAAGGAAGAGGTCATGGTGCCGGTGTCGGGAACGGTCGGTGACATCGGCGACACCTACTCTCTGACATTCCCGACCGCGCCTCCGAGGACGATCACCTACACGACCGATGGCGAGGAAGCCGGCTCGGTGGACATCGCGCGGCGCATGAAGGATTTCATCAACGCTGATGCGGATGCCCCAATGACTGCGGAGGTCCAAGCGGGCGGCCTGAAGCTGACGGCGAAGATGGCGAGCAGCGTATCGGTTGCCCCCACGGCCGTGGCGACCAACGGCACCCTGTCGCCGCATGTGCGCGTGAAGTTCGACGGCGGTTATCTCTCGGGAATCGACACAAGCCGAGTTGGCCTCAGCCCGGTCACGACGGCCGCCAACCAGAACGCCGGGGATGCTGCCTACGTCCAGTTTCAGATCGATTACGGATATGGTCCTCAGACAATCAAGCTGAACCTTGGGCAATTTGGCGAGAGTGGTGGCCTGACACAATTTGCCGGCGACCACATCGAGACAACCTCGCAGATCCAGGACGGCTTCACCCGTGGCACTTTCCGCAATCTGGAAATCAGGCCGTCGGGAGACGTGGTTGCCAACTATGACAACGGCCGAAGCCGGGTGCTGGCGCGCGTGCCGATCATCCAGGTCACGGACCCGAACGCCATGCAACGGGTGGACGGGAATGCCTTCGGGTTAACGCGCGAGGCGGGCGGTGCGCGCGCCGAAGATGTCGGTGCAAACGGTGCCGGTGAGCTGATGGTCAGCTCGATTGAGGGCTCGAACGTCGATATCGCCCAGGAATTCACACGGATGATCGTGACGCAGCGTGCATACTCGGCGAATACGAAGGTCGTCAGCGCCGTGGATGAGCTTCTGAACGATCTGTTCGGCATGAAGCGTTGATCGACGATATCAATCATGCCCCCTGGTAGCGGCTTACTCCGTCTGCTCCTTTGGATCAGTGACGGAGGGGAGTTCGGTCAGCCCGCCGAACAGATCCAGGTCGTCAGAATAAGAGAATGGTTCAAACTCAAGGAGCTTCAGAACGGCATCGTTGTTCAGGTCCACCGCGCGGCCATCCGGCCTGCTGTAGTGTCTCAGGATCGATGCCCTGATCCGGCGGGCTTCATTCCAGCGTGCACCGTAAGCCTTGCATAGCTCAGGGTCTGAGTTCGATCTACATGCCATTGAAATCACTTGAACTTTCTTCGAATTTCTGGGGATTTTGGGCGCCTCCAGCTCATCCGCCGAGGCCCTGATTGTTCCGTTTCGGAACTCTTCAGCCTCGCGTGTTGCTGATCGTCTTCTGGAAGTCCGCCTGAGCCTTCGACGCATCCGCGCGCTTCCTGAGCAGCTTGGCCTGGGCCTTCTGCCGCTTGGCCGCGTCCATGGCGTGATCGGCGGCCGTGTCGGCGGCCTGGGCCTGCTTCTGTTGGGGGGTGGCAGCTTCTCTCGCAAACTCTCGCCAACGCATGGGCGTTCTCCTGCTTGTTCCGGGATGCCGGTATTTATGCGAGCCGGCCCGCGGAGGGCTTGGGCTGGGGCGGACACGCTGCGCAGGTGAGGGCGCTGCACGCAGCCGGGCAGCATAGTGACGCCCACCCGCCGGCAAGAATCCCACTCTGGTCGGACCTGTGCACTCTACGCACTCTGCGGACTTCGTCCAAAACCCCTATAAGTATTTATAGATGTTTCTGATGAGCGACTGACGTGGATACCTCCATGTACTGGGCATGGAGGCTCGTCTGCTCGCCTCCATGTCGCGTGCGTCTGTTGCTCCTCGCGTTTTCACTCGCTGCGCTCGCTCGCCGCATACGCAACAGACGCACGGGGTGGATCTTCTCCTCTTCGTGGGCAAGACAGAACTGCACGAACCGCGAGTGGACCGGGCTGAGCCCGCGAAGCCCAACCCACCGAGCGGTACGTGCTGATCTTCCTCCATGCGAGCCAGCGAGCATGGAGGAAGATCACCTAATAAACCCCCAATGATCCAATGATAACGGAAGTTATTTTCGATACACCCCACCTCGCCCATCACAACTCATTTGCAATATGTCAGAGTGCGTTTCTGATCACCTGCTAGCGACGTAGCATCAGATGATAAATAGATTGGCAAGATGCCTCATTCGCGGCATGCGAAGAAAGCGGGTTTATCCCACCTGTGGTTTCTTGCTCATTTATAATTTTGAAAGCGGAGATAAAGTCATGAACATCAACTATATTCAAGCCGACTGCGGTGCCGGCAAGACCTATTTTACCCTCAAGGACATTGCAGCCAACCCCGGCCACTATGTGTTCGCGGTCAACAAAATCGACCTCATTGCCGAACGCATTCAGGAATTTCAGGCGTTTCCCGGATCCAGCGCGTTCCGCATTTACCAGTGCCACACCCAGAACCCTCTGACTTCCTATGGGACCATCGGCGCGCAGATCCAGACTTTCCCCAGCCGTTGAAGCGATGCTCCTGGTCCGGTTCTGCTCTTCGTGACCCACGAGAGCCTGCAAATCACCGATTGGCTAGAATTCACGGGATGGCGGCTCGTCATCGACGAGGTTCCAAACGTATGGACCTACATCGAGGGCAACTTCACGCAGAGCCACGATTACGTGCAGCAGTTCTTCAACACCGAAGAGTGCGAGGGTGTGCCCGGCTACCTGCGGCTCTCCCTCAGCAGTGCTGGCCGAAATTTGCGAAGCAATTGGAAGGGCGACCAGATCGCAGCCGTGCTCAAGCCGTTCCTTGATAGCACGGCGAAAAAGTCGCTGGTCATGGTGAACCGAGATAGCTGGACCAAGCCGGACAGCCGAAAGCTTCGGGGATTCGCGCTGTTCAAGCCCGAGCACCTATCCGTCTTTCAGTCTGTCACCATCCTGGGTAACCGCTTCACCGACAGCTTGCTCCATCGATGCTGGTCAAAGCAGGGCGTTCAGTTCACGTCGGTCGTTCTCCCAGAGAGCCGTCTCCCCGTTCTGCCGATGAGCGATCGGTTGGAGATCATCTATTTCAGCAACCTCAATGCCAGCATGAACTATTTCAATTCGGACGAGCGGCCTCTGGAGCAGATTGCAGTCTGGTGCAGGCGTCACCTAGGCAGCCGCGATGGTTTTTACACCACCAACGAGAAATACTTGCCTCAGTTCACCATTTCAGGATGGCAGCGGACGGGTGTGATGGCGCATGGCTACAACAACTTGAAGGACAAAGATGTCTGCGTGTTCATGGCGGCGCTGAAGGGCAAGCCTCATGAGTATCCGACCATCGAGGAGGCGTTCGGCGTGACAAGAGAAGAGTTCGACCTTTCCCGTGAGCGCGAAGCCCTTGTCCAGTTTTTCATGCGAAGCAACCTGCGCGTCTACGACAGCACGCGGCCGGTGCAGGTCTACGTCTTCTCCAAAGAGCAGGCTGAGTTCCTCCATGAGATCACCGGCGCGCCCATACGCCACGAAGATATCGGTCTGACGAGCAGCCCCAATAAGGGCGGCAGACCCAGGAAGGACGCTCAGCGCAAGGCAGCCTGACCCAAAAATAATCACCTCATGCCGAGAGCAGAAATCGTGAGAACCTTTTCGGTTATTACTCTGATGGATGCTCCGGCATGCGGGCTAAACAACTAGCACACATTCCGGAGGTTCGCATGAACATTAACTACATATATAACACACTCATGGAGATGGGCCTCGCCCGCAGTCAGTGCGACTTCAGCCGCACATGGTTGGGGCGTTCCCGTCGATACTATTCCTACCTGCTGGCAACCGACAAGGCGCCGCCCCTGGACATTCGGGTCGGATTGGCAACCCGCCTGGAAATCGTAGCAGACATCCTTAGGGGAGCTGGACACGATAGGGCGGCTGGGGAACTCCAGGCCATCGCAACTGCCATGTGGGCTGAGGTCCGACGCGGCAGCGTTAAAGGCCCGCCGTCTCATAAAAAGATGGAAAGCTCGCTGGAAGCCGGCAGAACCGCCACCGGCGCAGCCGGCTAGCAGGCCAGAAGATTTTCTCCTCGTGGTTGCCTTTCGGTAGACGCACAGGACACAGACGTTATCGTTGCGACATCGGAACACACCGGGAACGGAGAACCCCAATGTCGCTGCTGAAGAACCTCAAGCTGTCCTCGGCCAAGCCGGCTCCCATCGCTGATGCCAAGGAGCGCAGTCGGGCCAAGGTGCTGCGCTACCTGGAAGAGCAGAAGGCCCTCGCGCAGGCCCACCTGGAAGGCCGGCTGTTCGAAGCGCGCAAGACGGTCTACCGGACCAACGAGGCCGGCGAGCGCATCCAAGTCGAGGCTCCGCGACATGTTCGGCGCGGCTGGTTCCAGGACGCGCAGGGCACGGTGTTCTTCCAGGTCCGCTACGGGGCCAAGCCTCTGGAGTTCCAGAAGGGCGTGGACGCCGTGGAGGTCGGCAAGATTGACGCCCTCCTGGGTGTCATCGAAACCCTGGTGCTGGCCGTCCAGTCCGGCGAGCTGGACCAGCAACTCGCGACGGCCGCGCAGGAGCGCAAGAAGAACTTCCGCCGGAAGGCCGCCTGATGGTTGGCGACGAGAAGAGGCGCGCGACCGAGATTGCGCGCCTCAACGACCATCTGCGCCGTACCCTCACGGGCGGCAAGGTCGTCATCACTCCTGGGATGGCGGCACTCGCGCCCGAGGTCATCCAGGTTATCATGGCCGCCGTGCAGGAGTTCCAGGCGTTCACCCCGGTCAACGATCCCTGGGATGAGCACGACTGCGCGGTGGTCACCGTCCAAGGTATCCGCGTTCTCTGGAAAATCGGCTGCTACGACCGTAGCATGACCTACGCCTCGCCCGATCCCACGGACCCCAGCGTCACCACGCGCGTGCTCACGGTGATGCTGGCCGAGGAATATTGAAGTCCGGCTGCTGATCCCCTGGAATCAGTTCGCCGCGACCGGTCCCCAGAAAATGCTCCCCCGGCCGTACTGGGCCTCCAGCATCTCCTTCGCCATGAAGTAGCCGGTCGCCTGCACGACAACCTCCTGTACGCCGGACGGTAGCTTGACCTTGGCCCTGTAGGTCCTGCTCGTCATTTGGGCGCTCTCGGGTGGACGCTTTCCCGACCCTGCACCCACGAGCCTCTGTGTCAATCCTGAGGCTGGAGCAGCTCCATTTCGGGCTGCATCAGCTCAGACGACCGGCTCCCCCTTACCGGAGGGTAAGGCGTCGGCTTTGGGCCAAGGGCGGACATGAGCGGCTCTGGAGGTATCGCCCCCTTTAGCAACGCTAACAGGCGCTCCTCCTTCTGAGTTGCTCGTACCTCACGCAAGAGCCAGAGAGAGCCCATGTTGAGCTGTTTAGTAGCTCCTGAGGGGAGAGATGGATCCCGCTTCGGCCTTCGATTGAGATTGCCCCTTACCCCTGCTACTTTGTTCGGGGCGAGATTGAGGGCGATCTGTAGGCAAATGACCGACGCTGCGCACTTCTCGGTAGATACACGGCTGACCCGACTGCTGGGCGAGACGTACCGGTCCAGCGAGTTGGCGCTCAAAGAACTTGTCGACAACTCGTGGGACGCCGACGCACGGAACGTCTGGATCTCGCTGCCGACGCCGCTCACCAACGAAGCCATCGTCGTGAGAGACGACGGCACCGGCATGACGGCCCGTGAGATGCGTAACGAGTACCTCAACATCGCGAGCGACAAGCGCACGAGAACCGGTGAGCGGACGCCGCTGTACAACCGCAAGGTCAAGGGCCGGAAAGGCATCGGCAAATTCGCTGGGCTAATGATCGCTGGCCGCATGCAGGTCGAGGCCGTCGCCCGAGGCCGCAGATGCACGCTGCTGATCGACAAGAAGACGTTGATCGAGAATCAGAACGATCTCGAAGCCGTGCCGTTGCCGTTTGCAGACGATCCGGCACGCGACGGCGAGGTCGGCACAACTGTCATCCTATCCGATCTCGATGATCGCCTGAACTTTCCGACCCCTGACCGGCTGCGCGAGGTGCTGATCCACGAATACGGTCGCGAGGACAGCTTCCGAGTATTTGTCAACGACGTGCCGCTGTCGGTACAGGATGTCCCCGGCACGACAACGCAGGTAAGCACGGCGCTGCCAACCGCCGGCACCGTCAGCCTGCATTTCACCGTGGCTGAGGGTAAGCGCCCGCCGCGGTCGCCAGGGATCATCCTCAAGATCGACGGCAAGGCGGTTGGAAAGCCCATGCTCTTTGGGCTGGATGAGGACGAGGAGATCCCGGCGAAGCTGGCGAGACGCGTCTACGGTGAGGTCGACCTGACCGGGCTGGAGGACTACGTGACCGCTGACTGGGGTGGGATGATCGAAAACAGTAAGGCCTTTCAGGAGGCTCGGGCCTACGTCAGCGCGGTGGTCAAGGACGGGCTCCGGGCCACCCACGCTCGTGAAATGAGTCTGCAGAAGGCGCGCCTCCAAAAGCAGGTACAGCAGCGCCTTCAGCAGCTACCCGAACACCGCCGTCAATACGCACAAGAGGCGCTCAACCGCATTCTGCGGCGCTTTTATGGCGAGAGCGACGAGCGGATCGCAACGATCGCCGACGTGGCGCTGGATGCGTTGGAGCACGACATCTATTGGGCGGTGCTCGAGCGGATCGGTGCATCAAGTCATGGCGATGTTGGCTCATTCGCGGCGTCGCTGGAGCAGTTCGGCCTGCTCGAACTCTCTACAATTGGTGTTCAAGCCGCGCACCGGCGTCAGTTCCTCGATTACCTAGACCAGCTTATCCAAAAACCGGAGACACTCGAAAAGGACACGCATAAAGCCCTCGAAACCAACCTTTGGGTGTTCGGTCGTAAATACTCTATGATGTCTTCAAACGCGACGCTGCGTAATATTATTGAGAGTTATTGCGCCGCCACGTTTAAGGGCAGCCGCGCCGCTAAGCGCCCAGATCTACTTCTGTCGCAAGATTACGGTGACACCTACCTACTGATCGAGTTCAAGCGCCCCTCCCACAGCATCACGCGCGACGACATCGCCCAGGCAGAGAAGTACCGGGACGATCTGTCGGCACGGCTGTCATCGACGACGCGAATGGAGATCATGATGGTGGGCAAAGGGCGCACCGTCACAATAGATACGAACAACCTGTTGAGCAGTATCGCCATTCACTCCTACGCTAGCATCATCTCGACGGCACGCAGCGAGCTGGACTGGCTAATTGGTTCGTTGTCTCGTTAGCTCCCTTTCACCACGCCTCCATCGGAGGATGTCGCGCCCCTTCTTGGAAGGTTGGGCCGTCTGCTTTTGGTTCAAGGCAGACCATGGTGCGAACGATGGTGCGTCACGATGCCCCTGCGAGCGTCAGCGAGGGCATTCTGCCGATGAATGCGCACGTGAACAGCGTCGGCATCAGAGCGCCCTTACAGGGCAGGAGAGGCGCATCGAGGAAGTGGAGTTCCGTTACGAAACTTCCGCAACACTAGTTCGGCTGCGCCGGTGCCGCGGGATCCTGTGTTGCGCGCTGTGGCCCTTGTGAGCTGAGAACGGCGCTTCCGTTAAGCCCCACCCAACACAGTTGCTTGCAATCTCTAGCATACCAGCTTTTCGGGTAACATGCCGTGGAGGGCGCGCTGATTCCAGCGCCATGGCATAGACGAGTCACGGTACGCATCCGGTGAGGGCCGCGGTCAGTCCGGTTTCCAGTTCCAGGGCAGGAGTTCGGGCAGTCGGTTTTGCGGCAGGTCGGCGATGCGGGCCAGGACGTCGGCGAGCCACGCCTGGGGATCGACGCCGTTCAGCTTCGCCGTGGTGATCAGGCCATACATGATCGCCGCCCGCTGGCCGCCGCGATCGGAGCCGCAGAACAGCCACGCTTTCCTGCCGAGGGCAATGCCGCGCAGCCCACGCTCGGCGGAATTGTTCGTCAGGCACAGCCGGCCGTCGCCGAGGAAGCGGGTGAAACCGTCCCAGCGGGTCAGCATGTAGTTCATCGCCTTGGCTACCGGCGCATGGCGGGAGAGCCGGGCGCGCTCCGTCCGCATCCAGCCTTCCAGCGCGGCAACCAAGGGAACGCCGTGCTCCTGGCGCGCCGCCAGCCGCTCGGCCGCCGGCTTGCCGGTCAAGGCGCGTTCAAGCTCGAAGATGGCGTCGATGCGCTTCACCGCCTCCAACGCCAGCGGCGCGATCGGCGGGGCGTCCTTGCCGCGCCTCTTGCTCGCGGCGATGTCGGCCAGCTTGAAGAAGCCCCGTCGCGCATGGGCCCAGCACAGCGCAGCGCCGATCGGCCCCGGCTTGCGGTCGGCCTCGTACAGCCGGTTGTAGCCGGCGAAGGCGTCGGCCTGCAGCCAGCCCTTGAAGCCGGCCAAGTGCCGTTCAGGGTGCTCGCCCCTGCGGTCGCGCGAGTAGTGGAACAGCGCCGCCGGTGGAGCCCGGCCGGCAAACGGCCGGTCGTCGCGCACATACACCCACAGCCGGCCGGTGTCGGTCGCGCCCTTGGCCAGCACCGGCACCGGCGTGTCGTCGCCGTGCAGCCGGTCGGCCGCCATCACGTGCGCCGCGATCAGCGTGTGCAGCGGCGCCAGCACCGCGGCCGCCGTGCCCACCTGGTCGGCCAGCGTCGACACGCTGAGCGGCACGCCTTCACGAGCAAAGCGCTCGGCCTGCCGGTTGAGCGGCTGGTGCTGGCCGAACTTCTCGAACAGGATCATCGCCAGCAGGCTTGGGCCGGCCCAGCCGCGCGGCGTGGCATGGAAGGGCGCCGGTGGCTGGCTGATCGTCTCGCAGTGCCGGCAGGAGAACTTCTCGCGCACCGTCTGGATCACCTTCCATTGGCGCGGGATCACCTCCAGCGTTTCGGTGATCGTCTCGCCCAGCTTGCACAGCTTGTCCGAACCGCAGCAGGGGCAGGCCGTCGGCGCCGGCACAACGACGCGCTCGCGCGGAAGATGCTCGGGAAAGGGCTGGCGTGACGGCCGCTTGCGGATGAAGGCCGCCACCGCAGTGGTCCGAGCCGCCGCCGTCTCGGCCCGCAGCTCGTCCTCGCTGGCCGTCGCCTCCAGCTCCTCGAGCTGGAGTTCCAGCTGATCCAGCAGGCGCGCCTTGCGCTCGGAGCGCGTGCCGTACAACTCCCGGCGCAGTTTCTCGATCTCCAGCTTCAGGCTGGCGATCAGGGCGTCGGTGTTGGAGGCCACCGCCCTGGCCCGGGCCGCCTCGGCTTCCGCGGCATCCGCTCGCGCCTCGGCCTGCGCCAAGGCGGCGCGCAGGGCGGCGATGTCGTCGGGCGGAGCGGCGGTCATGGCGCCAGTCTACCCGGGATCGTCCCGAAGAGCCGCCGCATTCCCGGCTGAACGGCGGCGTCGATTCACCGTGTCGCAGTCAGCCGGCGGCCTCGGGCCTCCAGGTTTTCTGCGGGTTGCGCCAATCGATGCCTTCCAGCAGATAGCCCATCTGCCCGACAGAGATCGACACCGCGCCGTCCACCGGCGTGGGCCAAACGAAACGGCCCCGCTCAAGCCGTTTCACGAACAGGCAACTGCCTTGGCCGTCGTGCCAGATCACTTTCACCAGATCACCCCGGCGTCCGCGGAAGATGAAGAGATGGCCGCAGTGCGGATCCTGGCCGAGCAGTTCCTGAACCTGAAGCGCCAAGCTCGCCCAGCCCTTACGCATGTCGGTGTAGCCGCTGACCAGCCAGACCCGCACGCCGCTCGGCACCGGGATCATGCCAGGGCGCCGACGACGGCCGCCGCCAGGGCTGGATCGACCGGCCCTTCCAGGCGCAGTCGCGCCCCGCCGGGCAGAATGAGCTCGAGGGTCGCCGCCGGGCTCGCGGCCGGCATCACCGGAGGCGTCAATGGTTCAGGCGCCTTCGGCTCCGGCACTTCGGTGGCGATCGGCTCCGGCGTGATGGTCACCGCGACGAAGTTGGACGGTCCGGCCACGGCGGTGTCGGTGGTCTTCATCAGCCGCCGCCAGCGGTACAGCAGGCTCTCGTGCACGCCGAGCCGGCGGGCCGCCTCCGTCACCACCACGCCGGGGCGGAACGCCTCCTCGACCATCCGCACCTTCTCCCACGGCGTGTAGGTCCGCCGCCGCTCCGTCCCCGTCAGTACCTCGACCCGCTGGTAAGCCATGACGTTTGCCACTCGTTTGCGTCCGCGCGATGACGCGCTGCGCAAACCTCAGCCGCCATCCCCTTCCTTGCCAAGGCGGTGCTCACCGGATGCGTAC
>JAEYOB010000260.1 GCA_023412175.1 Pseudomonadota bacterium
GTCCAGGCCTTGATAATCTGTGTCAGGTCACCGTCGAAATCGGTATCTGCCTGTGGAATCGCCCCCTCGATCAGGTCCTTATGACAGAAAACTTGGCTCTCGCCGGTCTCCGCCAGGATGATGAACTCGTGGCTGAGATCGCCGCCGATCGGGCCGGTGTCGGCGCGCATGGGGATCGCCTTCAGGCCCATGCGGGCGAAGGTCCGGAGATACGCCAGGAACATCGCCTGGTACGAGCGCCGCGCCCCGGCCGGGTCGATGTCGAAGGAATAAGCGTCCTTCATCAGGAACTCGCGGCCGCGCATCACGCCGAAGCGCGGGCGGACCTCGTCGCGGAACTTCCACTGGATGTGGTAGAGGTTCAGCGGAAGCTGGCGATAGCTGCGCACGAACGTCCGGAAGATGTCGGTGATCATCTCCTCGTTGGTCGGGCCGAACAGCATCTCGCGGTCGTGGCGGTCGGTGATGCGCAGCATCTCCTTGCCGTAGTCGTCGTAGCGCCCGCTCTCCCTCCACAGCTCCGCCGACTGGATGGTCGGGATCAGCAGTTCCTGGGCGCCGGCAGCGTCCTGCTCCTCGCGGACGATCTGCTCGATCTTCTTCAGCACCTTGTGGCCCAGCGGCAGCCACGCGTAGATGCCTGCCGACTGCTGGCGGATCATGCCGGCGCGCAGCATCAGCCGGTGCGAGACGATCTGCGCCTCGGTCGGGGTTTCCTTGAGGGTCGGCAGGAAGAAGGTGGAGAGCCGCATGACGGGGTTCCAAGTCTCTCGGGAATCGGGTGAGGGACTTTAGGAAGGACGGCGGCGCTTGTCCACCGGCGTCAGGCGGCTGCGGTGTCATACCGAAGGCGTTTTATGGCTTTCATCAAACGCCTTCGGTCAAACCCGACAGCACAGAGCGCAGCACTGTGCGAAAGGGGGGTACGGCCGGCCGATCATGGAAGCATTCATGCGCCGGCCGTATCAGTTCACCGTGCGGCAAAGCGCGTACAGTTCCGCCTCGCTGGCGCTGCCCAGCGGTTGGCCGTTGAAGGCCATGCGGTTGCCCTGGACGCTCAGGCGGCCGATCTCGGTGTTTCCCGGCAGCCCGGCGGCACCCGGCGCGGCGATCCCCAGCCGGCGGGCGAAATTAAGCGTCACCGGAATCTCGAAGCGGTCCACCGGTCCCGCGCCCGCCGATCCCGGCAGGTCGGCGCGGGCGACGCGGTTTCCGTGTACGTCGACGCCGGGCTTGAACTCGACGTCCGGGGCCGGGCGATGGCGCGGCAGGTAGCGGCACACGCTGAGGTCCAGCGGCACCTGCGCCGCAGCGGGCGCGGCGAGGAAAAGGACGGCCAGCAGAAGCGCGGCGTCAGTCGTGCACGGTGACCGCATTGTGCATCGCCTTCCAGTAGATGGAGAGGTACGGCATTCCCTTCTCCGCCTCTTCCTGAGTGCGGGCCGACTGGCGGATGTACTTGCCGATGTAGGCTTTGTTCACATGGTCCAGGTCCACCGCGCACTTGATGACCAGCATCTCGCCAACGCGGTCGGGCAAGTTGAACTGCCATTTCTGCAGGGCCTCGTTCAACACGCCGGACTTGGCCTGCTCCTTGCCCTGCACGATGAACTCCTGGTGATGGTACTGGTTCAATTCCTTGATGGCCGAGGCGATCTTGCCCGGCTTGGTGCGGATCAGCGCCTTGAACACCCGGTTGTCGTCGCGGAACAGCGGCAGGTAGCCGCGCTTCTCGCCAAGCTGGTTCAGCATGGTGTAGAGGCCCGCCATGACGTTGCCCTCCTCCTCCTCCGCCTCGGCGGGCTTGGGCTCGGGCACGGGGGCGCTCTTGCGGCCGAACAGGAAGGCGAGGAAGCCGCCCTTCTTCTTGGTCTCGGCTGTCGCCACCGGCGCGGAAGCCTTGCGCTCGTCCCACAGCGCGTCCCAGGCGTAGTCCCAGGCGGGGAACACCCCGTTGTTGCGGTCGTCCAGCACGGTCTGCAGATACTCGCGGCCATCCCTGGCCCAATCCACGTCGCCCTGGATGGCCCGCACCGGCCGGCGGCTGAGCACGACCGGAAAGATACCGACCCGCACCACTTCGGCGTAGATGTCGAGAAAGGACGGGGTTTGGGCGAACGGCAGCGGTCCGCACGGCGTCCGCTCCGGCTGGAGCAGTTCCATGTTCTTCTTGGTGCGTTCCAGAAGCTCGGTCAGAAGGACCGAGGAGAATTGATCGAACCGTTCGCTTTCGGACGCAGCCATGGATGCCTCGACGCCTCTCCCACGCCCACGATAGGGCACCGCGGCGGTGCGGTGCCAGCACAATGGACGGCGGAGCGCACGAAGCCGCGCGCGACCGCTCTCTTGAGGATCGTCATTTGAGTTCGTAAAATTAAAAAAACCCTAAAGAGCGATCGCTTTTGCAACGCCCGCTGCTGAGCACCAGCCCCCCTATTGCCTTGGTTGTGGGTGCTCGACAAAGGGCGGGCCGCCCGGCGAATGCCGCGCGGCCCGAGTCTAGGGAGGAATCGCCACCAGGCGTCGGAAAAGGGGATGCGCCCCTCTCAATGACGAATACTGCGCCCCACCTTGAAAGAAGGCAAGACTTCGACCGGGTTAACGCTAGACGTCGCTGCATTTTCTTTGATTTTTGCCAATCAACTGGGCGAATGCTCAAGCCACAGGCAGGAGATTGCCCGTATCTCGGGCACCGTACCCCGCGAAGCCCTGCCGCGCAGCGGCCATCCAGGGCGGGCTGCGCGCTTCGAGAACGGCCCAGACCGGACAGCCGGGATGATGCGCGCCGGGCAGGTAGCCGAGGCTCATCAGGAACTCACCGACGATCTCGCCGCCGGTAAAGCGGAAACTGCGCTTGAACAGCTTGACCCAGTCCGCCTTGGACAGCGGATGGTGGGCGGCCAGCCAGCCGGCGAAGGACCCGTACTGCGGGCGCAGCGCGACGATACGCCGGGCATTCTCGATGGCGGCATCGACCTTCAGCCGGTTGCGGACGATGCCGGCATCGGCGAGGAGCCGCGCCCGCTCGGCCTCGCCGTAGGCCGCGACGCGGTCGATGTCGAAGTTGTCGAAGGCGGCGCGGAAGGCATCGCGCTTCTTCAGGATGGTCAGCCAGGACAGGCCGGCCTGGTTGATCTCCAGCACCAGCCGCTCGAACAGCACGGAGTCGTCGTCCGAGGGGAAGCCGTACTCGCCGTCATGGTAGGGGGCGTGGAGGGGATGGCCGGGCGCGGCCTCGCAGTAGGTCTGGGCACCCAAGGCGCGTCTCCTGCTCGTTTCAGGCCATCATGCCCGGCGGGGATGGCGGGCGGCGAAAACTACAACCCCTTCGCCATCTCCCGGAAGGAGATCAGGTCGGAGTGGTAGAGGAGGTAGATGCCCAGCGTGATCGCCGCCGACAGCGCCGTGGTGACCGCGAACTTCATCAGCAGCCGCGGGTTCTGCGGGGCGCTTTCGACGGTGCCCGGCTCCGCCCGCCCCTGGGCGCGCACGCCCCAGGGCAGGACGGCGAACAGCACCGTCCACCAGACGGTGAAGAAGATCGCGCCGACGGTGATCGGTCCCATGCCTCAGACCTGCTCGAGTTCCACCAGGGTGCCGCAAAAATCCTTCGGGTGCAGGAACAGCACCGGCTTGTTGTGCGCGCCGATCTTCGGCTCGCCGTCGCCCAGGACCCGTGCCCCCTGCGCCTTAAGCTGGTCACGCGCGGACAGGATGTCATCCACCTCGTAGCAGATGTGATGGATGCCGCCCGACGGGTTCTTCTCCAGGAAGGACGCCACCGGCGACTTTTCGCCGAAGGGGTGCAGCAGCTCGATCTTGGTGTTGGGCAGGTTGACGAAGACGACCGTGACGCCGTGCGGCGGCAGGTCCACCGGCTCCGACACCTGGGCTCCGAGCGTATCGCGGTAGAGCGCTGTGGCCGCCGGCAGATCCGGAACGACGATGGCGACGTGGTTGAGCTTGCCGATCATGTGATTTCCCTAGACCTCTTGTCATTGTTGGCCGGCGCCGGCCGGCATCCGGTGCTGTCTGCGTCTTCTCAAACCCGCACGAGGTGCACGTCCGTCACCGGCTTCTTGCCATGCGAGGCGTTGAAGCAGCGGCGGACGGCGATGCGTGCCGCCTCCTTGACCAGGGCGTCGTCCTGGCGGGCCGGCTTGGGCATGCCGGCGATGGCCTCGCGCACCGCGTCCACCACGTCCAGCAGCGCATCGTGGTCGCTCTCGCCATCCAGCAGGCCCATGACCGCCACCTGCGGCGCCGTCACCAGCTCCCCCTTGGCGTTGAGCACCAGCGTCGCCACGGCGGCGCCGTTGTGCACCATGCGCGTGCGCGCCCGCATCAGCCCCGTGTCCAGCGGCACCAGCCGCTTGCCGTCGATGGCGAGGCGCCCGGAGCGGACCTGCGTCACCACCTCGACCGGGCCGGGGGCGAGGCGCACCACGTCGCCGTTGGTCGGCACCAGCCCGTGTGGCACCTGGCAGCCCTGCGCCAGCTTGGCATGGGCAAGCTGGTGGCGCTGCTCGCCATGCACGGGGACGGCGAACTTCGGGCGGACCCACTGGTACATCTGCACCAGCTCCTCCTGCGCCGGATGGCCGGAGACGTGGACGAAGGCGTCGTCGGCGGTGACCACCTCGATGCCGCGGTTGACCAGCAGGTTCTGCACGCGGCCGATGGCACGCTCGTTGCCGGGAATCTCGCGCGACGAGAAGACCACGGTGTCGCCGGGGTCCAGCGTCACCTGTGGGTGGTCGCCGCCGGCGATGCGCGCCAGCGCCGAGCGCGGCTCGCCCTGGCTGCCGGTACAGATCATCACCAGCTTGTCCTTGGGCAGATAGGCGGCGTCGTGTTCGCTGAGGAACGCCGGCACGTCGGCGAGGTAGCCGTTGGAGCGCGCTGCCTCGTTGATGCGCCACAGCGAGCGGCCGACCAGCGCCACGTTGCGGCCGTTCGCGGCGGCGGCGGCGGCGATGCTCTCCAGCCGCGCCACGTTGGTGGCGAAGCAGGTCACCGCGATGCGGTTCTGAAAGCGGCCGAGCAGGTCGGTCAGCGTCTCCCGCACCTCCGCCTCGGAGCCGGAGCGGCCGGGCACCATGGCGTTGGTGCTGTCGCACACCATGGCCAGCACGCCCTCGTCGCCCAGCGCGCGCAGCCGCGCCTCGTCGGCGACGGCGCCGACAAGGGGATCGGGATCGAGCTTCCAGTCGCCGGTGTGCACCACCACCCCGGCCCCGGTGCGGATCGCCAGCGCGTTGGGTTCCGGGATCGAATGGGTGACGGTGACGAACTCGAGCTGGAACGGCCCCAGCTCGAAGCGTCCGCCCAGCGGCACCTCGTGGATCGGCACCCTGTTGGCGAGCTGGCGTTCATACAGCTTGGCGCGCAGCACCGACGCGGTGAACGGTGTGCAGTAGACCGGGCATTGCAGCTCAGGCCACAGGTACTGGATGGCGCCGAGATGGTCCTCGTGCGCGTGCGTCACCACCAGCCCGACGAGGTTGTCGCGTTGCTCCTTGATGAACGCCGGATCCGGCATGATGACGTCGAGGCCGGGCATGGTGTCGTCGGCGAACGAGATGCCCAGGTCCACCATCAGCCATTTGCCGCGGTGTCCGTACAGGTTCAGGTTCATGCCGATCTCGCCCGATCCGCCGAGCGGCAGGAAATACAGGCCTTCCCCGTCGGGGGTGAACTGGCTGTCCAAGGTGCTATACCGCGTTGTTGGCAGGCGTGTTGCGTTTGTAGACCGACAACAGGCCGCGCATGGTCAGCTCGTTGTCGACGTGATGGATCATCGGGGTCGCCTCGGCGAAGGTCCGCGCAAGACCGCCGGTGGCGATGACCGTGACCGGCGGGTCGCCGGTGGGCGACAGCTCGGCCGAGATGCGGGTGATCAGTCCCTCGATCATGCTGGTGTAACCCCAGAACATGCCGGACTGCATCGCGCCGACCGTGCCTTTCCCGACAACCTGCGGCGGCCGGACGATCTCCACCTTGGGAAGCTGCGCCGCCACCTTGTGCAGCGCGTCGAGCGCCAGATTGGGACCGGGCGCAATGGCGCCGCCGACGAAGTTGCCGTCCTTGTCCACCACGTCGAAGGTCGTGCCGGTGCCGATGTCGACGATCACCAGCGGCGGCGGATAGCTGTGCGCGGCGGCGATGGAGTTGACCAGCCGGTCGGCACCCGCCTCCTTGGGATTGTCCAGCAGCACCTTGATGCCCAGCTCGACGCCGGGATCGCCCACCCGCATGGGCTCGCATTGGAAGTGGGTGGCGCACAGCCGCGTCAGGTCGAACGTGGCGGCCGGCACCACGCTGGACAGGACGGCGGCGTGGATGTCCGTGGGTTTCAGGCCCTTCACCGCCATCAGGCTGAACAGCCAGACGGCGTACTCGTCGGCGGTGCGGCGGCTGTCGGTGGAGATGCGCCACTGCCCGCGCTTCTCGTCGCCGTCGAACACGGCGAAGACCACGTTGGTGTTGCCGGCGTCGATGGCGAGCAGCATGCGTCAGGATCCCGGAAAGAAGACGTCTCCGGCGGCGACCCGCACGGGAGCGCCGCCATCCCCCTTATCGAGCAGCAGAACGCCGTCCCTGTCCAGGTCGACGAACGTACCGGCCATCTCACGGTCGGACAGGCGCACCACCACCGGTCCGCCGAGATTTGCCGCGCGCGCCAGCCACGCCGCCCGCACGGGGGCGAAGCCCTCCCCCTGCCAGCGCTCGTACCAGCGGGCGAGGCACCCGGCGTAGATCTCCAGCGCCGCCGGAACGTCGGGGTGCCCTGCCCCCTCCTCCGCCAGCGAGGTCGCGGCGAACTCCGCCCCCTCGGGGAAATGGCGCAGGTTGAGGCCGACGCCGAGCACCAGCCAGGCGACCGAGCCGTCGGCCGCCGCCTCGGACTCCAGCAGGATGCCGGCGACCTTGCGGCCGTTGACCAGCACGTCGTTGGGCCACTTGCAGCGCACCGCGGCCATGCCCGGCAGGAACGCCTCGGCCGTTTCGGCGATGGCGAGCGAGGCGACGAACGAAATCTGCGCCGCAACGGCCGGCGTGGCGCTCGGGCGCAGTATGGTCGAGGTGTAGAGGTTGCCCTCGGGCGAAGTCCAGGCACGGCCGCGGCGGCCGCGCCCGGTTTCCTGCCGTCGGG